>JACCQS010000005.1 GCA_013814015.1 Geodermatophilaceae bacterium
GAACGTCTGGGCGTCACGCCGACGCCGGTCACCAGCTATGAGTTCGCCAACGGTGAGCTCTACGTCCGCTTCGATGAATCTGTCCGCGGTAGTGACGCCTTCATCATCCAGAGCCATACCGCGCCGATCAACACCTGGCTGATGGAGCAGCTGATCATGGTTGATGCTGCCAAGCGGGCCTCGGCCAAGCGGATCACGGTTGTCGCGCCGTTTTTCCCGTATGCCCGCCAGGACAAGAAGCACCGCGGCAGGGAGCCGATCTCCGCGCGCCTGGTCGCTGACATGTTCCATGCTGCCGGCGCCGACCGGCTGATGGTGGTCGATCTGCACACTGCCCAGATCCAGGGTTTCTTCGATGGGCCGGTGGACCACCTGTTCGCCTTGTCCCTGCTCGTCGAGCACGTACGAGATCGCTGGCAGGGCAAGGACATCGCCGTCGTATCGCCGGACTCCGGCCGGGTGCGCGTGGCCGAACGCTGGACCGAGCGCCTCGGGGGAGTACCTCTGGCATTCATTCACAAGACCCGGGACATCCGGCGGCCCAACGACGTTGTGGCCAACCGCGTCGTAGGTGACGTGGACGTCCGGCACTGCGTGGTGGTCGACGACATGATCGACACCGGAGGGACCATCGTCAAGGCGGCGGATGCGCTGTTCGAGGCAGGCGCGGCCGAGGTGATCGTCGCGGTCACCCACGGGGTCCTGTCCGGCCCGGCCGTCGATCGGCTGAAGAACAGCCGGGTCAGCGAGGTCGTGGTGACCAACACGCTGCCGATCCCAGAAGAGCGGCGCTTCGACAAGTTGACCGTGCTGTCGATCGCCCCGCTGCTGGCCCGGGCGATCAAGGAAGTCTTCGAGGACGGCTCGGTGACCAGCCTCTTCGACGGCGACAGTTAGGAAGCCGGACGTGACGGGCAACTATCCCGCGACCGACATCATCGAAGACCTGGAACCGGCCGCCGACGATCACCTCGTGGCAGCTGAGCTGGCCGCCGCCGCCGGGCGCCGACTGCTCGAGATCCGATCCCGAATCGGGTTCGCCGACGCCGGCGTCCTTCGTGCGGCCGGGGACCAGGGGGCACAGGATCTCCTTGCCAGCGAACTCACTCGGCTGCGCCCGAACGACCCGGTGTTGTCCGAAGAGGCCCGCGACGATCCTGCCCGACTCGACAGTTCCCGGGTGTGGATCATCGATCCACTGGACGGAACTCGGGAGTTCTCCGAAGAGGGCCGCGGCGATTGGGCCGTACATGTCGCCCTCTGGATGAACGGGGAGCTCGAGGTCGGCGCGGTTGCTCTTCCGGGGCGCGGGGTCACTCTCGCGACCCCGGATGTCGAGGCACCCCAGCCGGCGCCGGCCAGGGTGAGGATGGTCGTCAGCCGTACTCGGCCGGCGGCGGAGGCATCTCGGGTGGCAGCCGCCTTGGACGCTCAGCTCATCCCCCTGGGCTCGGCCGGGGCGAAGGTCTCTGCCGTCGTTCTCGGCGACGCGGACGTGTATGTCCACAGTGGAGGGCAGTTCGAATGGGACTCCGCTGCCCCAGTGGCGGTGGCGCGTGCCGCCGGATTGCACGCCAGTCGCATCGACGGTTCCCGGCTGGTCTACAACCGGGCCGATCCCTATCTCCCGGATCTGCTCGTGTGCCGGATGGAATTGGCCGAGCAGGTCCTCGCGATCATCAACTGAGGTCTTCCCAGCGCCGCCACCAACCGGCCTGTGGCTTCCGGGTATCATTCTGAGCAGTCCGGCGAGGGAGCGCGGCCTTGATGGCTCGGCTCCGTGATCGACGGCGGTGTTGTAGATCATGACTCCGCTGGAAATCTCTCGGCGGAAGAATCCCGATCTACCCGCACCGCCCAGACTGTCGCTCGTCGATCCTGCCCCGGAGGCACCTCATGGCCGAAGTCCGCATCACCGCGCAGCCGCGTACCGAGTTCGGTAAGGGCTATGCGCGGCGTACCCGACGAGCCGGACTCCTCCCAGCGGTGCTCTACGGCCACGGCGAGGACGTACGGCATCTTTCGCTGTCGGCACGTGAGTTCTCCAAGGCACTCAAGGGCGGGTCCAACACCCTGCTCACCGTTGCCATCGACGGAGAGACTCACCTGGCCCTTCCCAAGGCGGTCACCCGGCACCCGATCCGTCCGGAGTACACCCATGTGGACCTGCTGCTGGTACGCAGTGGCGAAAAGGTGACGGTGGACGTGTCGGTGCACCTGGTCGGAGACCCCGCTCCGGACACCGTGGTCAACCAGGAGTTGACCACCCTGACCGTCGAGGCCGAGGCGACGCATATCCCGCAGTCCTTCGATGTCTCCATCGAAGGCAAGCATGTGGGGCAGTCGATCCTGGCCGGCGACGTCGTGCTGCCCGGTGGCACGACTCTGGTGACCGAGGCGGACAACCTGGTCGTCGGATTCCTAGCAGCGCCGACGGCCGAGGAGATCGAAGCCGAGCTGGAAGAGGCCGAGGCCGAGGTCGGCATCGAGCGCGATGCATCCGACGAGGAGATCCAGGCTGCTGCCGAGGAAGAGGCCGAGGCATCCGGGGAGCAGGACGAGGCCTCCGCCGGTCCGTCCGGTTCTTCTGGGAACTCCGAGAGCTAGCCCGCGGCACAACGTCCGCGGCCGCGGATCCGGCGGCCCGGGCGTCGGCCATGGCGTAGGCAATGCTGGAGAGCGTGACTGGCGGGTCCGGCCCGGGAACGGATGGCTGGGATCGCGCGGTCGTCGTGGGGTTGGGCAATCCTGGACCCGGCTATGCAGGTAACCGGCACAACGTCGGGGCTATGGCCGTGGGCGAGATCGCGGCAGCGCAAGGTGTCGTGCTCAAGCGCGGGCCCACCCGCCTTGCCCGAGTGGTCTGCTCGACCACCCGACTGGCTGGCGCCCGCGCGGTCCTGGCCACGCTGACCACGTACATGAATGAGTCCGGTCAGGCGGTACGCCCCCTGCTCGACTACTACAAGACCGAGCCTGAGTCGCTGATCGTGCTGCACGACGAACTCGACCTGCCATTTGGCACCGTCCGGATCAAACAGGGCGGCGGGGACAACGGGCACAACGGCCTTCGCTCGATCAGCCGCTCGGTGAGCAGTCCTGACTACGTGCGAGTCCGGATCGGAATCGGTCGACCGGTCGGCCGGCAATCACCAGCGGACTTCGTGCTTCGCGACTTCAGCGCCGCAGAGCGGACTGAGCTTCCGGCGATTCTGGACCAGGCCGCCCGTGCCGTACGGCTGATCGTCTCCCTCGGGGTGGTGGCTGCGCAGAACGAACTCCACCGCCCCTGAACCCAAGACCCATACCCCGCACGTTATGCGCATAACGTGCCGGATCCGGGCCCGTTTCGGGGACGTTGTGCGCATAAGGTCCGAACCAACCGGCCACCGTGCGAGCGGCTAACCTGGACTCTGCGCCCGTGTTCTGATTTCCGGCGCCACACCAATCCGAGGTAGGGAAGAAAGTGCCGCTTTCTGGGCTGCTCGAGGCCGTACTCGCCGAGGGCGACGGCAGAGACCTGGCCGAGGCCGCTCGGCGTAGCGGGGTCGACGTCCAGACGATCACCGCGATGAATCCGCTCGCGGTCGCAGCGATAGCCGGGGAGCGCGAACGCGGCGGCGCCGGGCGACCGGTGCTTGCGGTCACGGCCACCTCGCGGCAGGCAGACGACCTGGCCGCCGGCCTGCGTTGTCTACTTCGCGATCGTCAGGTCGAGGTCTTCCCGGCCTGGGAGACGCTGCCACACGAACGGCTCTCGCCGCGAGCCGACACGGTCGGCCGCCGACTGGCCGTGCTGCGGCGCCTGGTGCACCCCGCGTCGGAGGACCCACTGCGGGTGATCGTGGCACCGGCCCGCAGCCTCCTGCAGCCGATGGCCCCGGGCCTGGCCGACCTGGAACCGATCGAGCTGGTCGCCGGCCAGAGCATCGAACTCGAAACCGTGGTCCGACGGCTGGTCGATGCCGCCTACACCCGGGTCGAGCTGGTCGAGCGGCGTGGCGAGTTCGCCGTACGAGGCGGGCTGCTCGACGTGTTCCCGCCGACCGAGGAGCACCCGATCCGGGTCGAGTTCTGGGGCGACGAGGTCGAGGAACTGCGGCCCTTCTCGGCCAGCGACCAGCGATCGTTGGACACGAAGGTGGAGCGGCTGGTCGCGCCGCCGTGCCGCGAACTGGTGCTCAACGACTCCGTACGACGTCGCGCCGGCGAGCTGTCCGCGGACTATCCCGAACTCGCCGAGATGCTCGATGCGGTCTCCGACGGCCGGGCTATCGAAGGCATGGAGGCACTCACCCCGCTCCTGGTCGATGGCCCGATGATCAGCCTTGTGTCGTTGCTCCCCGACGGTGCCCACGTCTTGGTCTGCGAGCCGGAGCGGGTCAGCGCCCGGGCCAGTGACCTCGTGCGTACCTCGCAGGAGTTCCTCGACGCGTCCTGGTCCGGCGCAGCACTGGGTGCCACCTCGCCACTGGATCTGAGCGGCGCGGCGCTGCGATCGCTGGAGGAGACCCGGCTCGAGGCCTTGGACCGGGGGCTGCTCTGGTCGACGGTCGGGGCACTGAACCTCGGAAACGAGTCCGCTGACAACGACGGGTCCGCTGTCGACACCGAGGCGACGCACTCCCATCTGCTTCGGGCGAGTCCGGCCACCCGCTACCGCGGTGACCTCGAGACCGCGTTGGGACAGACGGCGGAGTTGGTGCGCGACGGCTGGCGGGTGGTGCTTGCCTTCGCTGGCCCGGGACCGGCCCAGCGCGCCGCCGAGCAGCTCACCGGCGCCGGCCTGGCAGTCTCGATCGCGCCGGAACTGCCGCCTGATCTGAGCCCGGGCGTGGTCTACATCGCCCAGGCCGAGATCGAGGAGGGGTTCCGGTCCGCCCAGCTCAAACTCGCCCTGATCACCCAGAGCGACCTGACCGGCCAGCGGGGGACCTCCACCAAGGAGATGCGTCGGCTGCCGTCGCGCCGACGCAATCCCGTCGACCTGTTGCAGCTGCAGCCCGGCGACTTCGTCGTGCACGATCAGCACGGCATCGGGCGTTACGTCGAGATGATCCGGCGCACGATCAACGGCGGCGAACGGGAGTACCTGATCCTGGGGTACGCGCCGTCGCGCCGCGGGCAACCGGGGGACCGGCTGTTCGTACCGACGGACTCCCTTGAACTGCTCACCCGATACGTCGGTGGCGAAACGCCCTCGTTGAGCAAGCTCGGCGGCTCGGACTGGGCCAAGACCAAGGGCCGAGCGCGCAAGGCGGTCAAGCAGATCGCGGCCGAACTCATCCGGCTCTACGCCGCCCGGATGTCGACGCCGGGATACGCCTTCGGGCCGGACACCGCCTGGCAGCACGAGCTCGAGGACGCCTTCCCCTACGTCGAGACACCGGACCAGCTGGCGGCAATCGACGAGGTCAAGGCCGACATGGAGAAGCCGGTCCCGATGGACCGGGTCATCTGCGGAGATGTCGGGTACGGCAAGACCGAGATCGCCGTACGCGCCGCGTTCAAGGCGGCCTTAGACGGCAAGCAGGTTGCGATCCTGGTCCCGACCACCCTGCTGGCCCAGCAGCACTTCACCACCTTCTCCGAGCGGATGGCGCAGTTCCCGGTGACCGTGGCCATGGTCAGCCGGTTCAACTCCGCGGCCCAACAGGCCGACACCCTGGAGAAACTGGCAGCGGGCACAGTCGACATCGTGATCGGCACGCACCGGCTGCTGCAGCCCAGCACCAAGTTTCACGACCTCGGGCTGGTCATCGTCGACGAGGAGCAGCGGTTCGGGGTGGAGGCCAAGGAGTACCTCAAGACCCTGCGCGCAGCCGTGGACGTACTCACCCTGTCGGCGACGCCGATTCCGCGAACTCTGGAGATGAGCCTGACCGGGATCAGGGAGATGTCGACGATCACCACCCCGCCGGAGGAGCGCCACCCGGTGCTCACCTACGTCGGAGCTCACGAGCCGCGCCAGGTCGCGGCGGCCGTACGCCGGGAACTGCTGCGCGACGGACAGGTCTTCTATATCCACAACCGGGTCCAGTCCATCGACAAGGCCACCGCCCGGCTGCGCGAACTCGTCCCGGAGGCGCGGATCGCGATCGCGCACGGACAGCAGAGCGAGGACCAGCTCGAGGCGACGATGGTCGGTTTCTGGGAGCGCGACTATGACGTCCTGGTCTCCACCACGATCGTGGAATCCGGCCTGGACATCGCCAACGCGAACACGCTGATCATCGAGCGCGCAGACCTGCTCGGCCTGTCCCAATTGCACCAGATCCGCGGTCGGGTCGGTCGTGGCCGAGAGCGGGGGTATGCCTACATCACCTACGACCCGCAACGCCCGCTGACCGAGGTCGCCTACGACCGGCTGGCCACGATCGCCCAGAACACCGACCTCGGCTCTGGCATCGCCGTCGCGATGAAGGACCTGGAGATCCGCGGTGCGGGAAACCTTCTGGGCGGTGAGCAGTCCGGGCACATCGCGGGGGTCGGCTTCGATCTCTACATCCGGCTGGTCGGCGAAGCTGTCGCAGACTTCAAGGGTGAGGCGCCGGTCAGCGAAGCGGCCGACGTACGGGTCGATCTGCCCGTCGACGCGCACATCCCGCACGACTACATCGACGGCGAACGCCTGCGGATGGAGGCCTACCGCAAACTGGCTGCTGTCACCGACGAGTCCATCGCCGAGCAGGTGCAGGCCGAACTCGCCGACCGGTACGGACCGTTGCCCGCGCCGGTGTTGGCGCTGCTGGCGGTCGCTCGATTCCGGGCGGCCATGCGTGCGCTTGGAATCACCGAGATCTCGATGCAGGGCAAGGTCATTCGGATCACCCCCATTCAGTTGGCCGACTCCGCCCAGCTGCGGCTGACCCGGCTGGCCCCCGACTCGGTCTACAAGGATGCGTCACAGGTGCTGTCCGTACGCCGACCGATCGGACCGGATGAGCCGTTGCGCGGCGTCGCGCTCCTGGACTGGCTGCATCGCCTGGTCACCGACTTGATCGGGACCCCGGGCGGAACTGGTGCCCCCTGATGAAAGCGACGCAGTACGAGATCGCTCTGCCCGCCGACTACGACATGGGAATCATCCGGAGCCGGGTGGCCACTCGCGGATCCCGCACCGATGCCTTCGGCGGGCTGGGCCTCAAGGCGTACTGCATTCGCGAGAAGGGCGTCCGCGGCTCCGCGGTGAACCAGTACGCACCGTTCTACCTCTGGGCCACAGCCGCTGGCATGAACGACTTCCTGTTCGGCCCAGGTTTCGCCGGCCTGAGTAACGACTTCGGCCGCCCAGCCGTACGGCATTGGGTCGGTCTTGCCTACGTTCAGGGACTGGCCTTCCACGACACACCGCGGGCGGCCAGCCGCAGCACGCACCGGTTGAACCCCGACGACAACCTGGACGACGCGATCGGTACGGCACTGGCCGAGGTCCAGCGGCACGCAGATGTGCCGGGCGTGCACTCGACTGCGCTCGGCATCGACCCGCTGACCTGGGAAGTCATGCACTTCATTCTGTGGGCTGAGCCGGCTCCGGACCACACCGCCGGCGTCAGGTACGAGGTGCTCCATCTGTCCACCCCCGCAGCTGCACGATCTGGCGCGTGGGCGCCAGTGGTGAGCCGGTCGGCGTGACCCGCAGCATCGTCATTCTCGGCGGTGGCATCGTCGGCTCGGCGCTTGCTGCCTACCTGTGCGAACAGGGCGGACTCATGGTCACCGTGCTCGAGGCGGGACCACCCGAGCGACTGATCGGGTCAACCGGACATGCACCGGGCTATCTCGGCGTGTTCAACGAAGTTTCCGTCGCTACCGAACTGGCGCGAGCAAGCGCCGAGAAGTACGAGCAGATTCGGTACGGCGGTCGCGCCGGTTTTGACCGGGTGGGCGGCTTGGAAGTCGCCACAACGCCGGGCGGGATGGCCGATCTGGAGCGCAGGGCCACGCTCGCAGTCGAGGCTGGCGTCCCTGTTCGGGTGCTCGCTCCAGAGCAGGCTGCCTCCGCTGCGCCGGCTCTCGTCGACCCCCGCCGGTGCACCGGCGGGTTGCTTTACCCGCACGACGGCACCACCCGCGCCGATGTGATCACCGCTGCTCTGCGGGAGCGCGCAGTCGAATCCGGCGCCCGGTTCGTCTATGCGGCGCGCGCGATCGGTATCGAGACCCATGCCGACCGCGTCACCGCCGCAAGGACCGCCACAGCGGCGTTCCCGGCCGACGACGTGGTCGTCGCGTGTGGGATCTGGGGGCCGGCTGTCCTCGCCGTGGTCGGTCAAATCCTGCCGCTCACCCCGGTTGCCCATCCCTATGTGTACGGGCCGGCACACGGCAAGTTGCGGGGGAACTCCGCGTTCGTACGGTGGCCCGAACACCACGTGTACGCCCGCGACCACGGTGATCGGTTCGGCCTGGGGACCTATGACCACAACCCGTTGGCTGTAGACATCGCCGCACGGGCGACCGATGCCGAGCAGCCCTGGGTTGCAGCGGAATTCGATCCGGCCGTGACGGCAGCGCTGGATCTGCTGCCGGCCGTATCGCGGTTCGACCCGGAACGACGACTCAACGGAGTCTTCTCCATGACCCCCGACAACCTGCCGCTGCTCGGCCCGACGGAGGACATCGCCGGGTTGTGGGTCGCTGAGGCATTGTGGGTCACCCATGCCTGCGGGGCAGCCCGAGCCCTGGTCCAGATGATGACCGACCGGCCGAGCGAGATCCGGGGCTTGGAAAGGCTGCGGCCCGGACGCTTCGCCGGCCAATCGGCCGAATTGTGCACCGAACGCGCTCTACGTCTGTACCGCGACATCTACGCCACGACCTGACGCCGCTGCACTGGAGCGGCAACAGTCGCACCGGCCATCGGTCGCGGTGTGAGAACCTGAGGCTCGTGCGTCGCCTTTCCCTGACCCTGCCTGTCGTGAGCCTGTTCGCCGCTGCCGCGTTGGCCGGCTGCCGAGCCGAACCCGCCGTTGCCGCCTATGTCGAGGACCGCACGATCTCGACCGATCAGCTTTCCGCCGCCGTCCAGCAGCGGATGGCTGACCCGAACATTGCCGCCGTGATCGAGCCGGGTGACCCTGAATTTCAGCGTCTGGTGCTCGACCAGCTGGTCCAACGGGAGATCTATCGCATTCTCAGTGCCGACTACGACGTGGAAGTTTCCGATCGGGCGGTCGAGGCGAAGCTCGACGAGTTCCTGTCCGAAGACGGCTCTCAGAGTGCGCAAGACGTGTACGCCCGGATCGCGTCCACGCAGATGCTTGCCGAGATCGACGTACGAGAGGAAGTTCGTCGGATCCTGATCCGTGAGGCGATCGCAGCCGAGGAGAGCTTGGACGCCGCCACCCAGGAGCCGGCGCTCATGCAGCGGTACGAGGAGATCAAGGATCAGCTGACCACCATCGAACTCGGCTTCATCACCGTTCCCGACCAGGAGACAGCCGACGAGACCCTTGCCACCCTGCTGGCCGATCCGAACTCGTACGCGGGCCTGGCCGCCACCTACGCCGGCCCCAACACCCAGCCGACCCTGCGCAGCGCCCCGCTGACCGACGTGCCTGAGCCGTTGGTGCCCAGTGTCCAGCAGACCCCAGCCGGTCAGGGCTTCACCATCGCGATCCCGGAGACCGGAGGCATCGTGGTGGGCTATGTGGCCTCCCTCGAGGTGCCGCCGTTCGAGGAGGTGCGAGACGAGATTCGAACCGAAGCTGCCGGCGGCGTGGATGCTGCGGTCGCTCCGATCGTGACCGAGTTCATCTCCGGGCTGGACATAGACATCAACCCCCGGTACGGCACTCTGAACCAGGGCCGGGTCGTACCTGACGCCGGCGGCGGCGTCGTACAGATCCTGGAGGACTCGGGAGCCTCGACCGCTGGCAGCCCGTGACTCCAGGCGCATGCTCGCGCTCGGGTCGGTCAAGGCCGGCGGCGCAATCGTGACTGATCAGATCGTGCTGGTCCGCACGTCTCCGCGGTTGCCGGCCGGGTTGCTCAGCGCTGATGGTTGGGCAGCACTTCGTCGGGGGCCGGTCTACGCCTGCGACCCGGACGGCGAAGAACTGGCCCTGGCGGTACGCGCGGCAGGAATCGAGGTCACCCGCCTGGCAGTCCCGAAGGCCGCCGGCGGCCCGCTGCTGGCAGCCTCGCCGGCAACGAGCGCGGCCCGCGCGCTACGGACGATTGCGGCAACTGCCGGGGGCGGCGAGGTGGTGTGGCTACTGCGCCCGGAGGGGGACGCCGCGTTCAGTTCCGCGCTGGCCGATCTCGCCGCTCGCGAAGGTGGAATCACCATCGAGGTGGTCGTGGCCTCCTGGGATCCGCCGGGTGCCCGGCTCCTCGACGCCGTCGCCGTGATGGACCGGCTCCGAGCACCCGGAGGCTGCCCGTGGGATGCCGACCAGACGCACGCATCGCTCGCCCCGTACCTGATCGAGGAGGCCCACGAGGCCGCTGATGCGCTGGCCGCCGATGACCTGGACGCCCTTCGCGAGGAGTTGGGCGACGTTCTGCTGCAGGTGCTCTTTCACTCCAGGCTGGCCGAAGAGATCGAAGACGAGGACGAGCGGTGGAGCGTCGATGACGTCGCCGGTGAACTGGTCGACAAGCTGGTCCGGCGGCATCCGCACGTCTTCTCCGGCCTGGAGGTCTCTGGGGCAGCCGAGGTGCATGCAAACTGGGAGCAGCTCAAGCGCGCGGAGAAGGTCGGCCGATCGGTCGTCGACGGGGTTCCGGTGTCGGCGCCGTCGCTGGCCAGAGCCGGCTCGCTCGTTGCCCGGGCCGCGCGGGCGGGACTGCCGACACCGGAGCCAGCCGTGCTGTCCGAGGAGGTCCGGACCGCCGAAGGTTTGGGTTCGCACTTGCTCGCCCTGGTAACCGCCGCGACACAGGCAGGTCTGGACTCGGAGGGTGCCTTACGGGCCGCGATCCTGGGCTACGCCGAACAGGTACGAGCGGCCGAGCAGCGGTCGGCCTGACGAAAGAGGCACGCGCCGCTACGACGGGGCCGTGGTCTGGTTCGGATCCCGCCGTACGGTGCCGGCCACGAGGTCACCGGGGACCGCTGGGAGTACTCGGGCCAGGTAGTCACCGGCCGCCGCTGTCGTGCCGATGTCCTTGCCGGCCGCCTCGGACATGAACCAGCGATGCTCGAGGATCTCGTGGAAGATCTCCGCGTCGTCCAGCCGGCCGCGCAGATCGGCCGGAATCGAGGCCATGACCGATCCGTAGATCTCTTCGAGCCATCGGTTGGCGGCGACCGCCTCGGGCACCGGCCGTTTGGACGTCTGCTCGAGGTAGCTCCGATAACTGGCGATGTCGGACAGCAGTCTGCGGGCCTGCTTCTCCTGGACGTCGAGGCCGGTGCGCGCGAACAGGAGACGGCGGTGATGACCGGGTTCGGCCACCCGTGTCGTCAGCCGGAGCCGGCTGCCCTCACCTACGTCGACGAGTTCGATCTCGTCGACGTCGAAGCCGAGTTCGTTGAGCCGGCGTACGCGTTCACCGATCCGGTAGCGCTGCTCGTCGGGAAGCAGCACCTCTTCGCTGGTGAGCTCGGCCCAGAGTGCCTCGTATCGGCGGCCCAGGTCATCGACGGTATCGGCCGCATCGAGCTCCTCGCTGAGATATCCGCCCGCCTGCAGGTCCAGCAACTCACCGCCCACCCGCTCCTGGGTCATCAGCACGTCGTAGTGGCGCTGCCCGTCGGACAGCGACGAGTGGATCTCGGCGGTCTCCGCGTCGACGAGATAGGCCGACAGCGCGCCCGCGTCCAGCCGGAACAGCGTGTTCGACAGTGAGCAGTCTCCCCACATGAAACCGGCCAGGTGCAACCGGACGAGCAGTTCGACCTGGGCGTCGAGCAGCCGGCCGGTCAGATGCTGGCCTCGTGGGTTCGCGAACAAGGCTCGGTAGGGCGTCGAGTAGTCAAGGAAGTTGGTGACCAGAATCGCGTCCAGATCGTTGCCTCGGTCGACGACGACGCCGAGAACCTGCACCGCCGGGATGCTCAGCTTGTCCAGCTGGCGCAGGAGCTGGTACTCCCGCCGAGCAAGCCGCTCATGGATTTCCTTGAGCGCGAAGATCTCTCCCGCCTCAGAGACGAACCGGACGACATGGCGGGAAAGGCCACGTTGCCGAACATCGACGAGGCGGTCGTCAGCCCAGTCCGCCAACGGCTCTCGCCAGGGCAGGGTCAGCAGGCCGGCCGTCGCCTCCGCGGGGGGACTGAACAGGAAGCGCACGCAGCAGCACCCTAGTCGCCCCGGTGAATTCACCGGTGTGCAGTGGTTCTGGCTCAGGGGCACGTCAGGGTGTCGGTCAAGGGGTCTCCCTGATGACCGCGAAAGGCCGGTGGAGATCAACTGGTGGTGCCCAGCAACCAGGCCCAGGAGGACCATGATGATCGAGGCCCGCAGCCTCACAAAGAAGTACGGCCAACTTACAGCCGTCGATGCCCTGTCCTTCTCCGTGCAACCCGGTGTCGTGACCGGCTTTCTCGGGCCGAACGGTGCCGGCAAGTCGACCACGATGCGGATGACCCTGGGGCTGGACCGGCCGACATCCGGAACAGTGACGATCGGTGGCCGGCTCTATGCCGAGCTGGACAACCCGTTGCGCACGATCGGAGCGTTGCTCGATGCACGATGGGTGCATCCCAACCGGTCGGCCCGTAATCACCTTTCCGCGATGGCCGCTCTCGCCGAGCTGCCCGAGCGTCGGGTCGACGAGGTGCTCGACATGGTGGGGCTCAGTGCGGTCGCGAACAAGCGGGCCGGCGCGTTCTCACTCGGGATGTCCCAGCGACTCGGGATCGCCGGCGCACTGCTCGGTGATCCCGAGGTGCTGATGTTCGACGAGCCGGTCAACGGGCTCGATCCCGAGGGGATCGTCTGGATCCGAACGTTGATGCAGGGCTTGGCGGGCGACGGCCGTAGTGTCCTTGTATCCAGTCACCTGCTCTCCGAAATGGCGGTCACCGCAAAACATCTCATCGTCATCGGGCGTGGTGCGCTGATCGCGGACTGTTCCACCCAGGCGTTCCTAGACCAGGCAGTCACCGCCGGTGTCGTCCTGCGTACGCCGGATTCCGAACGTGTACTGCCGCGACTCCTGTCGGCCGGCCTCGAGGTCCACGACGACGGTGTCGACACGTACCTGATCACCGGTGACGGGGTCAGCACTGACCAGGTCGGTTACCTCGCCGCCGGTGTCGGAGCGGTCATCCACGAACTGTCTCTGCGCCGCGCATCGCTGGAGGAGGCCTTCATGGAGCTGACCGCAGATGCCGTGCAGTACAGCGCTTCCGGCGCCCCGGGTGCCACCTCCGATCACGAGCTCGCCCTTGCGGCGGCCGCACAGTGAGCATCATGAGCTCCACCGCGCGTACCGAACCGGCTCGAAACGCCGGCTCCCATCGGCGATCAGCTGCCGACACCGCCTCACCGCAACCCGTACCATCCCCTCGTCCTGGCCCGCTGAGCGTCGTCCGGTCGGAGTGGATCAAGCTGCGTTCCACCCGTTCTCCGTGGTGGTGCATGGGGCTGGCCTTGCTCATCCCGATCACCTTCGGTGTGCTGATCTCGAGCCAGTCCGATGAGGGAAACACGATCTTCTTCGCCTTGGCCGGGATGCAGTTCACCTCGGCGGTGATCCTGGTGCTGGCCGCCCTCGCGGTGACCAGCGAGTACCGCTTCGGCACCATCCGGACCACTCTGCAAGCACAACCCGGCCGCACCCGGGTGTTGTGGACCAAGGCCGGGGTGATCGCCGCTGTGGCGTTCCTCATCGGCGAAGTGGCCGCTTGGGCGACCTTCGCGGTGTCCCGGTCCTTCGACGAGACAGGGGTCCTGGTCCTTCGGAACGCGGACGACTGGCGGCTGGTCGCCGGATACGGCCTGGTCTATGCGCTACTGGCGGTCATCGCAGTGGCTGTTGGCTCGCTGGTACGGCACCCGGCCGGCGCGGTGACCTTGTTGCTGGTCTGGTCGTTGGCTATCGAAAACCTGGTCAACGTCATTCCCGGCTTCGGCGACGACATCTACCGACTGCTCCCGTTCGTGAACGGGACGTTGTTCGCGGGGGACCCGCAGATCACGGGGGTCACTGATCCGTTGAGCACGCTGGGCTCACTCGGCATCCTTTCCGGAACAGCTCTCGTGCTGCTGAGCGTGGCCACCGTGGTCCTGAAGCGACGGGACGCCTGACGGCATGAGAGGTCGGCCGGCGGTGTCGGTGGTGGTGTGATCACTGTGACGGGTGTCGTCAAAGATTCTCGAACATATTCTCCCGCAGCCGCTTACAGCCCCGGAAATGTCAGACCCTGGCCGCCACATCGGCCTGCGCCCGCAGGGCGATCGCGTCGGCGACCTCGACGGCCAGTTGCCGGTCGGTCAACGACCACAACGGAACCCTCGCCGCCGCGCCCAGCATGTCCCGGGCGTGAGCCAGCCCGGACAGTCCGGGTGGGCTCAGCAACGCGGTCACACCATGAACCTAGGGTTCGGTGCTCAAAGGGTGGCGTTGGCTACCGGTACGGCGAAGATCTCGCACCAGATCAGGACGGTGACCGCCTCCACGCCGGCGGCCGGGATCGCCCCGGCCGGGACCTCGTAGTTCTGATCCCCGATCGTGCCTTTCAGGTCGCCGAGCAGCGTGCCACCGTCCGGTACGGAGACGTTGGCACCGGAGACCAGGTACACGTCGTAAATCCGGTCCGGATTCCACCGAGAACTGTTCGAATCGGACGAGCAGCGAGCCGTCCTCGAGCTGGATCAACCGGGCCACACCGGCGGCGTCATGATCGATTCCGACGAACTGTGCCGTGGCGACCTCGATCGGCCCGGCGGGCGGCGGAGGCGGTTCGGGGGACGGTGCCGACGAGGAGTTCGCGGCCGGATCCGAGCCCGCGCTCTCGTCAGTTGGCGGGGAAGCCGATGGCGCAGCAGCGGTCAGACCATCCGGTGCTGCCTCGTTGACGGTCGATGAGATGTAGGAGGGCAGCACGGCGATCGTAACCGCGACGACCAGTGGTAGGAGCCCGGCCAGCTGTCCGGCCCATCCCCGCCGGGTCAGCCGGGCGATGCCGACGAGTAGGCCCAGGGCGAGTACGCCCGCACCGATCCCGAACGTCACGGCCTGCCAGCTTCCGGCACCAGAGACCACGGCCCCGATATGGGTGAGAGCCCAGAAACCAACGAAAACGGCGATCAGGACGTACGGTATCCAGCCCATGTGCGGCCACTGAATCTTTGCCTTGGGCGGGCTTGCTCCGG
The DNA here is from genome assembly GCA_013814015.1 of Geodermatophilaceae bacterium. Classification (GTDB taxonomy): domain Bacteria; phylum Actinomycetota; class Actinomycetes; order Mycobacteriales; family Geodermatophilaceae; genus JACCQS01. The sequence goes on from JACCQS010000005.1 coordinate 15,273, forward strand.
CCGGCCGGACTGTCGCCGGTCCCGCTGCTCTGGGCCGGCGCGTCGGTACCCTCGCCCTGATCGTGGGTGGTGGCGCCGTGTCGAGTCACCGGACGAGCGTCCCACGGTGCGGACCGGACGGCTGTGACGTCTTGGTGACTACCCTGGGCCGCATGTGCGGGATCATCGGCTACGTAGGGATGAAGTCCGCCGAGGACGTCGTCCTCGAGGGCCTACGGCGGATGGAGTACCGCGGGTACGACTCTGCCGGCATCGCGCTGGTGACGGCCGACGGGTTGGCGACGGCCAAGAAGGCCGGCAAGCTCGCGAACCTGGAGAAGGTGCTGGCCGATCAGCCGATGCCTGCGGCCACCACCGGCATGGGTCACACGCGCTGGGCAACGCATGGTCCCCCCGTGGATCGCAACGCACACCCGCACGCTTCGGCCGATCGCCGGGTAGCCGTGGTGCACAACGGCATCATCGAGAACTTCGCCAGACTGCGTGGCGAACTCGAACGGCAAGGTGTGGAGCTGGCCTCCGACACCGATACCGAGGTCGTCGCCCATCTCCTGGGCGCGGCGCACGCTGCCGAAACCGGCCCCGATAACGACCGGTTGGCTGCGGCCATGCGCACCGTCTGTTCCCGGTTGCAGGGCGCGTTCACCTTGGTGGCTGTACACGCCGACCACCCGGGACAGGTCGTCGGGGCCCGGCGAAACAGCCCGCTGGTGGCCGGGATCGGAGACGGGGAGTATTTCCTCGGCAGCGACGTGTCGGCCTTCATCGCGCACACCCGGGACGCCCTGGAGTTGGGCCAGGACCAAGTCGTCACCCTGGACCTCGAGAACGGGATCACAGTCACCGATTTCGCCGGTACACCGATGCGGCCCAGGCGCTTTCATGTCGATTGGGACGCGGCGGCGGCGGAGAAGGGCGGCTACCCCTGGTTCATGCTCAAGGAGATCGATGAGCAGCCGGCCGCCATCGCGGACACGTTGCGCGGCCGCCTGTCCGACAACGGGCAGATAGTGCTCGACGAGGTACGGCTCTCGGATAAGGACCTGCGAGACATCGACAAGGTCTTCATCGTGGCCTGTGGAACGTCAAATCATGCGGCCATGGTGGCGAAATACGCCATCGAGCACTGGACTCGGCTGCCCTGTGAGGTGGAGCTGGCCAGCGAGTTCCGGTATCGCGATCCGGTGCTCGACCGCTCGACACTGGTCATCGCGATCAGCCAGAGCGGGGAGACCATGGACACCCTGATGGCGCTGCGGCATGCCAAGGATCAGCGGGCCCGGGTGCTGGCTATCTGCAACACGAACGGATCGACCATTCCGCGCGAATCCGACGCCGTCCTCTATACCCGGGCTGGACCAGAGGTGGCGGTCGCCTCCACCAAGGCTTTCCTGGCTCAGCTTGCTGCCTGCTATCTCGTCGCGCTCTATCTGGCGCAGGCCAGGGGCGCGAAGTACGCCGATGAGATCGCCGCGATCGTCGCGCAGCTGAACAAGCTGCCTGACGTCGTCGCCGAGACCCTGGGCCGGATGGATCAGGTGCGGGCGATCGGCCGGGAACTGGCCAAGGAACCCACAATCCTGTTCGTCGGACGCCATGTCGGCTATCCCGTTGCGCTCGAAGGTGCCCTGAAGCTCAAGGAACTGGCCTATATCCACGCCGAAGGATTCGCGGCTGGCGAGCTCAAGCACGGCTACATATCGCTCATCGAGGAAGGCACCCCCGTCATTGCGGTGGTTCCTGCCCGCGGGCGAATTAGCGTGCACAGCAAGGTGATCAGTAATATCCAGGAAATGCGGGCCCGCGGGGCGAAGACCATCGTGATCGCCGCGGATGGTGACGTCGAGGTTGCGCCGTACGCCGATCATCTCATCCACGTCCCGATGACTCCGACTCTGCTGGCTCCGGTGCTGACCACGATCCCCATGCAGGTCCTCGCCTGCGAGATCGCCGACATGCGCGGCCTGGACGTCGACCAGCCGCGGAACCTGGCCAAGTCCGTCACGGTTGAGTAGTGCCCGGTCTTATGCCACGAGTGCCGTCAATCCCCGCGCAGTGATCGTCGGAGTCGGCATCGACGTCGTCCCGATCGAGCGGTTCGAGCGGGCTCTGACTCGTACGCCGAGCATGCGCGCCAAGCTCTTCACCGAGGCCGAGCAGCGCAGCGCCTCCGGTCGACCACGGCACGCCGAATCACTGGCTGCGCGCTTCGCCGCGAAGGAGGCGCTGGCCAAGGCGCTCGGGGCACCCGGCGGGATGGCCTGGACCGATGCCGAGGTCAACGCGGACGAGCATGGTGATCCGTGCCTGGAAGTGCGTGGGACGGTCGCCGCCGCGGCAGCCGCACTGGGCGTGACCCGCTTGCACCTGTCGATCTCACATGATGGGGGGATCGCCTCGGCGGTTGTAATTGCAGAGAGCGAGCCGCAACTGTGATCGGCCTGTACGACGTCACCACCATCCGGGCAGCTGAGGAGGCGCTCCAGCGGACCGTGCCCGACGGCTCGCTGATGCAGCGAGCCGCCGCGGGGCTCGCCGCACACTGCGTCCGGTGGCTGCCCCACGTCTACGGCGCGCGGGTGGTGATTCTGGCCGGCGCCGGAAACAACGGCGGAGACGCACTGTTCGCTGGAGCGCTACTGGCCCGCCGTGGTGCGGGTGTCGTGGCGGTTGCCCTGGATCCGGATCGGCTGCATGTCGGCGGTTGCGCAGCATTGCAACGAGCGGGAGGTCGGATCCGAGCTCTGAATACGATCACCAACTTGGGTGTGGTTGTGCGACAAGCGGATTTGGTGTTGGACGGCATCGTCGGCCTCGGTGCCATCGGTCAGCTGCGAGCACCTGCCGACGAGGTGGTCGAGGCAGCCAACGACGCTGCAGGGCTGAGGGTGGCGGTGGACCTGCCCAGCGGCGTCCACCCCGACACCGGCGCCGTAGACGGGACGGCTTTCCGCGCTGCTCGAACCGTGACCTTCGGAGCGATCAAGCTCGGACTGGCCGTGGGCGAGGGCCGCGAACACGTCGGGGACCTCGACGTCGTCGACATCGGGCTGGGGCCTCATCTCGGAGCTCCGGCGGCGCTCCAGCTCACCGATGATGACGTGGCCGGTCTCCTGCCTCGAGCCGGGGACGGCGATGACAAGTACAGCGGTGGAATCCTGGGTGTGGCTGCCGGATCAGCCACCTATCCGGGTGCCGCGGTCCTGACCGTGGGTGCGGCCCTGCGGATGCGATCGAGCTTGGTCCGGTACGTCGGCCCCGCTGCCCTCGGCGTGAGCTCCGCGTGGCCGGAAGCGGTGGTCTCCGACGGCGTCCCGTCCGAGGCAGGACGGGTACAGGCATGGGCGGTCGGTCCGGGTCTGGGTCGCGACAGGGCTGCGGAGCAGACTCTGGCCAACGTGCTGCACAGCGACTTACCCGTGGTCATCGATGCTGACGGGCTGCGGCTGCTGGCCCGCCGAAGGGTGTTGCTGCAACGGCGATCGGCCGTGACGGTCCTCACCCCACATGACCGGGAGTTCACCGCGTTCGACGTACCGCTGGGTGCCGATCGAGTAGGCGCCGCAACGGCACTGGCGACCCAACTCGGGGTCACCGTGCTCCTCAAGGGCGCGGCCACGATTGTCGTGGATCCAGCCGGGCGCACCTACGTCAACGCCACTGGTACGCCGGCGATGGCATCGGCCGGCAGCGGGGACGTACTGACCGGAATCATCGGTTCCTTGCTCGCTGCCGGCCTGCCACCTGGTCTGGCCGCTGCAGCCGGTGCGCACCTGCACGGCCGCGCGGGGCAGCTCGCCGAGCGCGCCGGGGCACTTCTTGCCACCGACGTGATCGCCGCACTGCCAACAACTCGCGACACGTTGGGCGCTTCTCCGACTTCGACCGCCCACCTGTGACGATCGCCCCAGCCGATGCCCGGACACTCGCGGCTGCCCAAGCCGACTGTGCACTCGCGGTTCGCGAATTCGACGAGGCGCGCGAATGGCTCGGCCGTGTCGACTGGCGGCTGATGCCTCCTCTGGCAGTAGAGGTATGGCTATTCGACCAACGCCTGGAACAAGTGCTGTTGGTCAAGCACCGCTGGCGAGTGTGGGTTCCACCGGGAGGCGCCGTTGAGCCGGGCGAGACCCCGCGAGAAGCAGCTGCACGAGAGCTGCACGAGGAGACCGGCTACGGGTCCATCTGCTCGCACTTCCAGCTGCGGTCGCGGTCCGGTCCCACCACCCCGAGTGGTGGGCAACCCCCGGGCTGTGGTACGCCGCAATCGCAGACCGGTCAAGTCCGCTAACCCCGGAGATCGGCCAGCCGGTGGCGTGGACGAGGCCGGTCCGAGCAAAGCGCGACGATCAGAGGCACAGATTCTGTCGGACGCCGCTGGCAATCTCTGTGAGATGAGTGAGATGACTGGGCTACCTCCGTTCCAGGTCAGCAGGACTGCCGTCGATCAGATCTCGACGGTCGGCGGGACGGTGCGGATTGCCTGGCACGCCGGGCGAGCGCTGTCCCTGCAACCGGTCCTTCGGTCAACCCTGGCTCGGTCGCGGCCAGCCGGACTGCCGTGCTGCCGCACCGATGCCCTGGGATGCGCCCAACGCCGGGGGACCTCCGGCATGAACACACAGCTGCGA
>JACCQS010000022.1 GCA_013814015.1 Geodermatophilaceae bacterium
CGGCGAATCCGCCGGCCCCCCCGAGGTTCCTCGCCAGTGTGACAACGTCCACTCGACCGGCGAACTGCTCGGCGAGTACAGCGGCCGTCTCGTCAGTCGATGCGTTGTCGACGACCACGACGAGGTCAGGTGGACTGCTCTGCGAGAGAATCGCGGACAGCGATCTGGTGAGCAACCCGGCGCGGTTCCAGGTGACGACGACCGCAACGACTCCGGTCGGCTCGGCTTGGCTCACTCCACCCTTTACCCAGGCCACGGCTCGTCCCGGCTTGCGCCCGGCCGCTGCACCGGATCGGGCCGGCGGTCGGATCGTTGCGACGCGCGCGAGCCGACGTTCGCTCGACCGTGTTCGACCGAACGGAGCAGATGGGTCAGCGTGGCCTCGAACTCGGCCAGCTTGGCATCGACGTAACCGTCCACCTCGCGGCGCATGGCTTCGACGTCGGCAGCTGTGGCCGCACCCAGTTCGTCAGACCGGGTGACCGCGCTGCGATAGACGTCGCTCTCACTGATCATCCGCTCTCGTTCGCTGCGACCTCTGGCGAGTAGTTCGTCGTGCTCCGATTGCGCCTGGGCGATGAGTTCAGCGCGGATCCGGGCGCCCTCGCTGACCAACCGCTCGTGCTCGAGTTCACCGGCGGCCAGCAACTCGCCTCTGGCCCGCTGGGCCAGCGCCTGCATGTGATCGGCCTCGGCTTGTGAGCGGGCTCTGGTCGCTTCGGCCTCCTGACCGGCGCGAAGTGCGATCCGGTCGGATTCCACCTGCGCGGCGTCGAGCAATTCCCCGCGTTGATCGAGCACGGCCTTGGCCTGGGTGACCTCCTCCGGCAGCCGATCACGCAACTCGTCGAGCAGGTCGAGAAGGTGGTCACGGGGCACCATCGCCGAGGTCGACATGGGCACGCCGCGGGCCTGCTCGATCGTGGTGACGATCTCGTCGAGCGTGTCGTAGATGCGGTACATCGGTTAGTCCTCCTCGCGCGGATGCAACCGTTGGAGCACCGGCGGCGGCACCAGGTGTGCGACGTTCCCGCCGAAATGTGCCACCGCTTTGATCAGGCTGGAGGACAGGTGACCGTGCTCGGGCCCGGTTGGCATGAACACCGTTTCGATCCCGCTCAGACCGCGATTCATCTGCGCCATCTGCACCTCGTACTCGAAGTCGCTGATCGCCCGCAATCCCTTGACGATCACTTCGACGCCATGGTCGCGGCAGTAGTGCACGAGCAGGCCGTGGAAGGAGTCGACGGTGACCCCGGACAGGTGCGAGGTCGATTCCCTGATCATCGCCATCCGAGTGTCGACGTCGAACTTGCCAGCCTTCTCCGGGTTGACCAGAACCGCGACGATCAATTCGTCGTAGAGCTGGCTGGCCCGCTCGATGATGTCCAGATGCCCGTTGGTGATCGGGTCGAAAGACCCAGGGCAGACGGCTTTTCTCATCATTCCTTACCCCAGCCACGGCACGTTCCTGCTTTCGCCCGGCCGCTCAACCCTTACCCCAGCCACGGCACGTCCCTGCTTTCGCCCGGCCGCTCAACCCTTACCCCAGCCACGGCACGTCCCTGCTTTCGCCCGGCCGCTCAACTGCAGGCTGCTCTCACGGGGCGCGACCGTACCAAAACACGGCCTCCCCATAGCGCCGATCGCGGATCGGCTGCAGAGGTGTCGGCCACACCCACGGGTCGTCGCGAGCGGAACGCTCGACCACCAGCACCGCCTGCGGGGCCAGCCAGCCTTTACGGAGCAGGCCGGCGAGGACGCCGCTGAGTTCGTCGGCCGGCAGGCGGTACGGCGGGTCGGCGAAGACCACGTCGTACGGTGCTGCGGCGCCTTGGACCTCGACGGGTTCGGTGACCGCCAGCCGCTGCACGGGAGTGACCAGAGCGTGGGCACCGTCAAGTGCAACCGAGCCGATGTTGGCGGTCAGGGTGAGGGCCACCCGTCGGTCCGCCTCGACCAGAAGAGCGTGCAAGGCTCCTCGGGACAACGCCTCCAGGCCCAGCGCCCCCGAGCCGGAGTACAGGTCCAGCACATGTGCGCCGTGCAGCAGCACCAGCCCGTCGACTGTGGAGAACAGCGCCTCCCGGGCGCGGCCGGAGGTCGGCCGGGTCACCTCGCCCCGAGGTACGGCCAGCCGACGACCGCGCGCCAGCCCGCCGATGATGCGCGTCATGACCGCATCGGAACCCCGCATTGCACCCGTTCTTTACCCATCACACCCATCGCTTCACCCGCAGTGCGTGCAGGAAGGGTGCAATGCACTCGGCGATCAGGCCTTGTCCAGGTAGTCGGCGCGGTCGTCCTCGGACAGCCGGGCCACCTCGGCGGCCAGTGCGCGATGCTGGGCCAGATCCGGATCGAGGGCCACCAGGTAGGTGGCCTCCTCGCGGGCCTGGGTGATGATCGCTTCATCGTCGAGCAGGGACAGCAGCCGTAGGCCCGACCGCCGCCCTGACTGTGCGGCCCCGAGAATGTTGCCCTCCCGGCGCGAGGCGAGGTCGACTCTGGCCAGCTCGAATCCGTCCCGGGTCGCGGCGACGGCGTCCAGCCGTAGCCGGGCCGGGCTCTCGGCCGGGGAGTCGGTGACCAGCAGGCAGATCCCGGGACGAGAGCCACGACCGATCCGGCCACGCAGCTGGTGAAGCTGGCTGACGCCGAAGCGATCCGCATCCATGATGGCCATGACCGACGCCTCGGGTACGTCGACACCGACCTCGACGACGGTCGTGGTGACCAATGCATCGAGGTCACCGGCGGCGAAGGCCAGCATCGTGGTGTCCTTCTCCTCGGCGGGAAGCCGCCCGTGCAGAATAGCCAGTCGCAATCCGGCAAGCGGCCCTTCGCGCAACCTGTCGGCCACGTCGAGGACGGCCAACGGTGCGCGCTTGGCCGAAACGGCCTCCTCGTCCTCGAGCAGGGAGTCGTCCTGCGACCCCGAGAAAGACGAGTCGTCGCCGTCGTCGATCCTGCCGGCGGCGTTCTTGCCCGTGCCTGCATCGTCGCCTATCCGCGGACAGACGATGAAGGATCGCCCCCCGGTGTGGGCCTCCTCCACGATCCTGGTCCAGGCGCGGTCCAGCCAGGCCGGCTGCTCCTGCGTCGGCACCACACGTGTGGTGACCTCGGCGCGGCCGGCCGGAACCTCGGTCAGAGTGGTCGTCTCCAGGTCGCCGTACACGGTCATCGCCACGGTGCGCGGGATTGGCGTAGCGGTGAGGACGAGAACATGCGGGGGCGCCGCGGACTTGGCGCGTAGCACGTCGCGCTGTTCCACCCCGAAACGATGCTGCTCGTCGATCACCACCAGGCCGAGTTCGGCGAACTGGACGGACTCCTCCAAGAGCGCGTGGGTTCCGACGACGATGCCTGCTGCCCCGCCGGCGGCCTCGGACAGTGCGGCGCGACGTGCCTTGGCCGACAGGGATCCGGTCAGCAGCGTGACCCGGGTGGCGTGCTCCTCCGCGCCGAGCTCGCCGGAGATGCCCAATGGTCCGAGCAGACTCCTGAGGGTTCGCAGGTGTTGAGCGGCAAGAACTTCGGTAGGCGCGAGGAAAGCCGCCTGCGCGCCGGCGTCGATGACCTGCAGCATCGCCCGCAGCGCGACGACTGTCTTTCCCGATCCGACCTCACCCTGCAGCAACCGGTTCATCGGCCGGTGCCCGCCGAGTTCGTGACTGATCTCGGCTCCGACCACCCGCTGGCCGGCGGTCAGGACGAACGGCAGACGGGCGTCGAAGGCATCGAGCAGGCCACCGTCACGAACCGCCCGCGGGAAGGCCGGGTTGACCGCTTGAGCGACCCTGCGCTGGGCCAGGGTCACCTGGACGGTCACCGCCTCGTCCCACTTGAGCCTGAGCCTGGCGAGTTCGACCTCGGCCAGCGACTCCGGCTGATGGATCTTGCGCCATGCCTGAGGAAGTCCGATCAGTCCCCGGCGCTCCCGCATGGCCAGGGGCAGCGGGTCCGCAACGTCGGTAACGGCGTCCAATATCAGACGCAGGCAGCGGGCGATCGTCCATGACGGCATCCCCCGGCTCGCCGGATAGACCGGGATCAGTTTCGATGCGTACGTCATCGCGCGCTCGGAGTCGTCGACCAGCGCGCCCGGGTCGATGTCCGGATCCAGGCCGGCCGTCGTGGCGCCGAAGATCTCGCACTCCGGATGGGTGAGCTGGACCTGAGTCCCCCGGACTCCGATCTTTCCGGCGAACAGGCCACTCACACCGACGGCCAGTTGCTTCGCCCGCCACGGCTGGTTGAAGAAGACCAGCGACAGCGAACGACGCCCGTCGCCGACTACAACATCGGTGAGCGTTCCGCGCTTGTTGCGCATCCGGCGCTGGCTCACCGAACGCACCCGGGCGATGATCGTGACCTCGTCGCCGACCCGCAACGAGGCCAGGTCGGTGAGTTCCCCACGCTCGGCATACCGCCGCGGGTAGTGGCCGAGCAGATCGTCGACCGTGTGGATGCCCAACTGATCAGCGAGCACCGTCGCCGTCTTGCCTCCGAGCAGGCCACGCAGTGGACTGTCCCGGCTCACCACGGGAGTCATTCCACGCCGATGAGAACCGGTTGATGTGGCTGGTCACCTCGGTAGTCCATGACGTCGATGCCGGGATGGCCTCGCCGCATGTGCTGGCGAACCTGATCAAGAAACCCGTCGGCGGCGTCGGCGCCGAGCACCAGCGTGACGAGTTCGCCCCCTGCCGACAGCAACCGGTCCAGCAACTCGCAGGTGACCGTGACCTGGTCCTTGCCGATCAGAACGACGTCGCCCTCGGCCAAGCCGAGGACATCTCCGGCCGCACAGCGTCCGGCCGTGGTCATGGCTTCGCGCACCGCAACGGTGATCTCCGCCCACCGGGTCGCCGCTGCGGCTTCGGCCAGGGCGATCACGACGTCGACAAAACGGCGGGTCGGATCGGCGACGGCGATCGCTGCCAATCCTTGGACCGGGGACTTCGTCGGGACCACCGCGACGTCCTGACCACCCTCTCGGGCCTGCACCGCTGCCGCGTGAGCAACCGCCGTCACGGTGAAGGAATTGGGCAGCACCACCACCTCGGCGGCACCAGTACGCCGAATGGCGGCCAGAACATCGGCCGTGGACGGGTTGCGGGTGGGTCCGCCCTCGACCACCTCGACTCCCTCGCCGGCGAACAAACCGGCCAGTCCGGCGCCGGGCGCCACAGCAACGAGCCCGCGACCTGACCAAACGTCGACCTGCAGATTGCCCTGAACCAGCTCTGCGGAGCAGGACGTGGTACTGGCGGGCATTCGATCGGCGAACCGGGACACCGTGATGGAGTGCGGACGTCCCGCGCGTACCCCCGCCTCGATTGCTGCCCCGACGTCATCGACGTGGACGTGGACGTTCCACAACGCCGGTAGTTCCGACGTCGCCGCACTGCCCACGATGACCAATGAGTCGCCGAGGGCCGCGAGGTCGCCGCGCAGGACCTCGACGGTGATCTCGTCGGCGTGATCGAGGAGGTACTGCACCTCGTACCCGAAGCCTCCGTCCTTGTTCAATGTCACGTCGGGTCCGGACAGCTCAGCGACGTCGCCCCGAGCCGGCGCCAGCGGACGGAGGTCGGGCAACCGGTCGGAGTGCGGCGGCTCCGACTCGACAGTGGCTAGGTCGGTGCCGGAGACCGTCGCTAGCAGGGCGTCGAGGAGCACGCACAGGCCTGCGCCACCAGCGTCCACGACGCCCGCTCGGGCCAGCGCGTCCAGCTGGGACGTGGTGCGCTCCAGTGCTCGGCCGGCCTCGGCCGCGGCCGTTCTGGCCACCTCCTGCAGGCGCGGTCGGCGACCAGCGGCTGTTGTCGCCATGGCCGCGTCAGCCGCAGCGCGGGCGACCGTCAGGATCGTGCCCTCGACGGGTTCGGCGACCGCGGCGTAGGCCAGGTCGGCGGCATGGGCCAACGCGCCGGCCAAGGCGACACCGTCGGCCGATAGCCCCCCTCCGAGCCTGTCTGCGACTCCACGGAGGATCTGCGAGACGATCACCCCGGAATTGCCCCGCGCGCCCAGTAGCGCGCCGCGGGCCAGGATGTCCAACGTGGGCGCCAACTCCAGCTGCTGATCGGCCGAGCCGAGTGCATCGACGGCCGACTGCAACGTGACGTGCAGGTTCGTCCCCGTGTCGCCATCCGGGACCGGGTAGACGTTCAGTGCGTCGATCTCTGCAGTGGCTTCGCGCATTGCGTCGCAGGCGGTCAGTGCCCAGGTCCGTACGGCGCAAGCATCGATGACCTCCAGCACTTCCGCCTCCTCCTGCTTGCCCAGCCGGTGGCCAGCGAGCCTAATCATCGCCGCCGACAGGCCGCGAGACCGGCCATACCGATCCCCCTGGAGCCCCCGTGTCGCCGGATCAGAATGTGTTCGGTTACCCTTGGACTCGCTGCCGTGTCCGAAACCGGTGTGCCGAATGTGCCTTCCACCTCGAGGAGTGATCATCCGTGGCTGCGGTCTGCGACGTCTGTGGCAAGGGGCCGGGCTTCGGTAAGTCGGTATCGCACTCGCATCGACGTACCTCGCGCCGGTGGAACCCCAACATCCAGACGGTCCGCGCCAAGGTCGGTCCGAGCGCTCGCAAGCGGCTCAACGTGTGCACCTCGTGCATCAAGGCCGGCAAAGTCGTCCGCGGCTGATCTCCGGACGCCAGCGCTAAGCGCTCACTCCCTGGCCAGACTCAAGGCTCGGGCCGCGTCGGCGATCACTGCGACAACTGTCGTCATCGGTAGGCGCACCGAGTCGATGATCAGGTGGTAGTGCCGGGCCTCGTTCATCCCGCACCGATAGAAGTATTTGACGTACGCCTCGCGGGCCGAATCGTTGTCCCGGAGCAATCGCTCCGCCTGCGCCTGCGTGAGCCCATGCTCGCGTTGGATGTGTTCCAACCGGGCTTCGGCGGGGGCATCCAACCGGACGTGTAGAGCGCCGGGTACGCCTGCCAGGACCAGTGCTGCCGCCCGGCCGAGGATGACCGCTCCTGTGCCGGCGGCGATCTCGTGCAGGACCTTCTCGGTCTGCTCCCGGAAGATCCGTTCGTCGGGCACCGGGTTGTACGCGATCGGCCCCGCTCCGGCGGCGAGGTCCGGGACCAGCGCCATCGAGGAGATCAGTCGGGTGAACCCGGTGCTGACTGTTTCGTCCTTGGCCTGTGCATCGGCAAGGGAGACGCCCAGTTTCTCCGCTACCCGCATCGGTATTGCCCGATCAACGAAGGGAAGATCAAGCGCCTCGGCCACCGCAGGCCCGATCTCGCTGCCACCTGCTCCGAATGTCGCTGACAGGGTCACGACGGTCATCAGACTGCCTCCTCGTACGCGCCGCCCGGTGTGAGGCTCAGCCCCAGTGGGCGAATCCCGAGCCTGCCAGTTCGCGGCCCTCGTCGGGTATACCGGCCACGACAACGCCGGCTCCCTCTTCGACCCGCCCGACCACCCGCCAGGGCGCGGGAAGGTCGACGTCCGGCGGGAAGCAGGCCAGCAGGGCGTGATCGTCACCCCCGGTGAAGATCCACGTCAGGGGGTCCACGTTCATTGCCCTACCGACATCGCGCAGGACATCCGGGACCGCAAACGCCGTCACGTCCAGAACGATCCTGGCAGCACTGGCGTCGGCCAAGGTGCCGGCGTCGCGAAGCAGGCCGTCGCTCACGTCGCACATGGCGCTGGCGCCGAGCACTGCGGCTTGTGGGCCCGCCAGATAGGGCACCTCGGGACGCCGGTAGGCCGCCACGACCGACCCCGGAGAACGGAACCCTCGACCGAGGACCGCCAGTCCGGCTGCCGCGTACCCGAGTCGCCCGGCGATGGCGACCCGATGCCCGGGGCGGGCCCCGTCCCGTGTCACCGGCCGGGCACCCTTCATGTCGCCGAGTGCAGTCACCGCGATGACCAGGGTCTGGCTCTCGACGACGTCTCCGCCGATCACCGCAGCCCCGAACGGCTGACATTCTTCGCGCAACCCCTCGTACAGGTCATCCACCCAGGCGATCGGCAGCCCGCCGGGCATGGCCAGACCGACCAGCAGGCCGGTCGGCACGGCGCCCATCGCGGCGATGTCGGCGAGATTCGCAGCCGCCGCTCGGTGTCCGATGTCTGTGGGGCCAGCCCAGTCCCGGCGGAAATGGTGGCCATCGACCAACAGGTCGGTGCCGGCGACGAGCAACCCGCCGGCCAGGCTCAGCACTGCGGCGTCGTCGCCTGGTCCGACGACCGACGTGTGCGCCAATCCGGACCGGGCGATCACCCGTTCGACGACGCCGAACTCGCCCAGTTCGCTGACTGTGATGACTGCCTCCTTTCCTGCGCACTACCGGCGCCAGACAGTACGGCCTGGCCCGCGTCGCTGTCAGGGGCCGGCCCGCGCGCCATGCCGCACCAGGGCTGGGCGACGAGTGAGCCGCCGACCGGGTAGGTTCTCCCGAACTAGACGAACACCGATCCGGTACGGACAACCAGCACTTGTCATCCAGCCCTCGACGAGGAGGTCTACGCGTGGTCCACGCCTACATATTGATCCAGACCGAGGTTGGCAAGGCTGCGGCGGTGGCTCGAGCCGTCGCCGAACTCGATGGCGTCACGACCGCGGAGGACGTGACCGGTCCCTACGACGTGATCGTTCGGGCTGAAGCGCGCAACGTCGACGAACTCGGAAAGCTCGTGGTCGCCAAGGTGCAGGGCGTCGACGGGATCACCCGCACGTTGACCTGCCCCGTCGTCAACCTCTAGGTCGCTCAACTGGCCGGCGAGGACCCTCAGTCAGCCCGGCCAGGAAGCGGGTCGTCTTCGCCTGACCGCTCGCAGTTGCGGCGAGCGGCGCTGCTGGCCACTGCGGTGACCGTCCCCGTCGTGGTGGCGCTGTTGGTCATCATCCAGTTCTCGTTGCGAGACGTCCGCGATCTGGCCCCGTTGCCCTCCCTCGGTCAACGAACGCTGCCGGTCCTTGATGTCGATACTCCGGCGGTCACGCCGGAGGTCGAGGCCGCCTGTACGTCGCTGATCACAACGCTGCCACTGCGCCTCGACGGCCGCCCGTCGCGCCCGGTTCGCTCGACCCTTCCGACCGGCTATGCGTGGGGCGAAGATCCGACGGTCCTGCGCTGCGGTGTTCCACGCCCGCCGGCCTACCTGATCGGCGTGAGCACGTTGGCGATCAGCGAGGTCGAGTGGTTCTTCCAGACCGCCACGTCCGGAACCACCTACACCGCCGTCGACCGGGGCATCTACATCGAGGTCTCCGTACCGTCCTCCGCCGACGGTGGCGCCGCCCTCGCGGTCCTGGGCCCGCTCATCGTGACGGCCTTTCCCTACGTGGCTCCCACCCCGGGATGAGATGCCCGGCTCGGCAGCTGGATCAGTCGGCGAGGGCGGAGCGGATCAGCCTGTCGACCAAGTCGGCGTACGGGACACCGCTGGCCTCCCACATTCGCGGATACATGGAGATCGGCGTGAACCCTGGCATGGTGTTGACCTCGTTGATGACCACATCTCCCGCCTCGGCCACGAAGAAGTCGACCCGAGCCAGGCCCCGACCGTCGAGAGCGCGGAACGCTCGTACGGCGTAATCCTGGATCTGTGCGGTGATCTCCTCAGGCAGATCGGCGGGGATGTCGAACTCGCAGGCGTCGTCGATGTACTTCGCCTCGAAGTCGTACCAGTCATGCCCGTGCAGGACCCGGATCTCGGCCGGGACACTGGCTCGGATCTCGACGGCCTCCCCTGGCCCCGTCGTCTCCGCGAGGATCCCGCATTCGATCTCCCTGCCTGGGACGCCGGCTTCGACGAGCACCTTGGCGTCAACGGCTCGCGCCGTTGCGACGGCCTCCGGCAGTTCGGACCAGTCGGAGATCTTCGTGATACCGATGCTGGAGCCCGCGCGGGCTGGCTTGACAAAGGCGGGCAACGAGATCCCAGAGCGCTGGTCGGCATCGAGTTCGGCACTGTCCCCCCGACGGAGCACGAGGTAGTTCCCGACCGGAAGTCCAACTGCGGCAAGCAGTTTCTTGGTGAACTCCTTGTCCATAGCGGCCGCGCTGGCGAAGACACCGGCCCCGACGTACGGGATGCCGACGATCTCGAACAGGCCCTGGATGGTGCCGTCCTCCCCTTGCTCGCCATGCAGAACGGGAAAGACGACGTCCACCTGAGCCAGCTGGCTGACTCCCGCGGCGGCGCCGTCGAAGATCCTCAGTCCGCGCTGGGCGGGATCGTTGCTCAGGGCTACGGCCTGACCGGCGGTGACCTCCGGCAGTTCCCCGCCGTGGATCTGCAGGGCTTCGGGGTCGTCGGGCAGCAGGAGCCAACGACCGTCTCGCGCTATGCCGACCGCTAGGACGTCGTAGGCCTCGCGATCGATGGCGCCGAGGATGCTTCCGGCGGAGATACAGGAGATCGCGTGTTCGGGACTGCGCCCTCCGAAGACCACAGCTACGCGGGTCTTCCCCGGCCTCCCCGACATGCGCGCGACCTTAGCGGCAGAGGCGCTGCATCGAGCCAGCAGTGACCGGACCGCTATACCTCATTCGCCTCCGACGCATGTTGCGGAAGTGACCACAGTTACTGCGCTGCAGCGTATCTGGGCATCCAGACATGTCGGAGGGTCGGTCGAGTGTCAGCATATGAGTTCGTTGCTGGCTTCGTCGGGACCGTCGGTCCTCGACCGGGCCGGCGCGGTCCTGACCGAGGCCTGCGGTCAGCGGTTGTGGGCCCAATCCGACATCGAGATCGCGGACCGGGTCGAGGCCGCCCTGCGGGTCCGCGCGCAGGCCGATGCGGTGTTGCTGGGCACGGTCGGTGAGGTCGAGGCCCGGGGGCTGGCCCGGGCGCGGGGTGCGTCCTCGACCCGGGCCTGGCTGCACGGAGCTCACCAACTCGACCCGGCGCAGGCCTCGATGCTGGTCCGTACCGCGAGGTCCCTGCGAGCGGGTTTCCAGGAGACCGGGCTGGCCCTGGCCGCCGGCGAGGTGAACCTCGGCCAGGTGCGGGTGATCATCCGCTCGGTCACCGATCTCCCCGGCGACCTCGACCCGGGGCTGGCCGCCGCCGCGGAGACACTGATGATCGGGCACCGCCAGACCTTCGACCCGATGACCCTGGCCCTGATCGGTCGGCGGCTGGCCGAACTCGTCGACCCCGAGGGGGTACCAGAGCGCCCTCGGCGGCCGAAAGATGCCTAGGACATTCGCAACTACGCAAGGCCTCTGGAGACCTGCCTAAGCGGTAATCGCGCGCAGGGCGGTCGTCACGTCCTGTACCAGGTCGACGGTGTCCTCGCATCCGCAGGAGATGCGTACGAAGCCTTCGGCCACCGAATCCCCGCCGAACTGAGCCCGACGATCCACGGTCGTGTGCAGCCCGCCGAAGCTGGTCGCCGCGGTGAGTAAGTCCGATGCCGCAATCAGCCGCGCAACCGCATCGGCTGAGGGGAGGATCGCCGAGACGACGCCCATCGGGCGCAACATCTGCCGGCTCGCGATCGGGTAGGACGGATCGTCGGTCCGCCACGGCCAGCGCACGTTCGAGACCTGAGGTGCGCCGGCCAACAACTCGGCCACAGCAGCAGCGTTCTCGGCCTGACGGGCCAGCCGCAGGTCCAACGTGCCGATACTGCGGGAGGCCAGCCAGGTTTCGAATGGGCCGGGAATCGCCCCGGTGTGGTCCCGCCAGCCCTTGAGACTCGCGAACAGTCCGTCGTCGAGCACCGAGACGTGACCCATCAGCAGATCGCTGTGGCCGGATAGTGCCTTGGTGTCACTGGCCACCACGATGTCCGCGCCGAGTTCCAGTGGCCGCTGCCCGAGCGGCGTTGCGGTGGTGTTGTCCACGGCCAGCAGCGCACCCTGCTGGTGAGCCAGCTCAGCGACGACAGGGATGTCACAAACGTCCAGCCCGGGGTTGCTCGGTGTTTCCACCAGAATCAGCTTGGCTCCGGCAAAGTCACCGGCGCGAAGTCGCTCTTCGACGACATCCGTTCCGACCATTGCGATCTCGACACCGAACCGCCGGAGGTGGGCATCGGCCAGCGAGCGGCCGGTGAAGTAACCGTTGGCCGGTATCACCAACTTCTGACCGGCAGACAGACAGCCGAAAAAGACCGCCGACAGCGCCGCCATCCCCGATGCGAAGGCAAGAGTGCGTCCTGCGTCCAGGCCGCCGACTGAGGACTCGAACTCCCGAAGTGTCGGGTTGTCGTACCGGGCGTACACGTCCGCCCCGTCGGCGCCCGGCTCAACGTCGGCGAGATGGAAGGGTGCGGCGAAGACCGGACCGTTGTGCATCGGCATGCCCGAGACCGGGAGGGTACTGCCCGCCCGGATGACCCTGGTGCCGTCCCCGTGGGAGTTCGTGCTCATCGCAACCTCATTCGGCTTTGGCCTGTCGCGCCATCATCGCTCGTACGATCGATGCAGCCGAGGCGCCCTCGTGGCAGATCTGGACGACGGCCGCGGTGATCGGCATGTCGACGCCGGCACGATGCCCGAGGTCCAGCACCGACCGGCAGGTCTTCACCCCTTCGGCGATCTGCTTGGTCTCCTCGAGAACCTGCGCCAGCGTCTGTCCCCTACCTAGCCGCTCACCGAAGGTCCGGTTCCGGGACAACGGCGAGGAGCAGGTTGCCACCAGATCGCCGAGTCCGGCCAGCCCGGCGAAGGTTGCTGGTTCGGCCCCCAAGCAGACCCCGAGCCGGGCCATCTCGGCCAATCCTCGGGTGATCAGGCTGGCCCGGGTGTTGTCCCCGAAACCCATTCCACCGGCGATTCCCACCGCCAGGGCGATCACGTTCTTGATCGCACCGCCCAGTTCACATCCGACGACATCGGGATTGGTGTAGGGCCGCAGATACGGCGTCCGGCATGCCTGTTGGACCAATACCGCGCGGTCCTGATCAGAACAGGCGACCACGGTCGCCGAGGGTTGCTCCTGGGCGATCTCATGCGCGAGGTTCGGCCCGGTGACGACCGCGACCTGTCGGGCGGGGAGATCCGCGACCTCCGCGATCACTTCGCTCATCCGCTTCGCCGTCCCGAGCTCGATTCCCTTCATCAGACTGACGAAGGTGGCATCGCGCGGAAGATGAGGCTGCCAGGACACCAGGTTGTCGCGCAGCGTCTGCGACGGTACGGCGATGACCACGAGCTCGGCCCCGGACAGCGCCTCGCGGACATCGGAGGTGGCGTGCACGCTTTCGGGTAGACGCAGCCCCGGCAGATAGTCCGGATTCACCCGCTGCTCCTGGATCGTCGTGGCAAGTTCTGCCCGCCGAGCCCAGAGCATCACCTCAGCTCCCGCGTCGGCGACGACCTTGCTGAACGCTGTGCCCCAGCTTCCCGCGGACAGCACGGCAATCCGGCGACTGGCACTCATTCGTCGGCTCCGGTCCTGGCATCCCGGTAGAAATCCGCCGGTGGCGGCTCCTGGCGGATCTCGGCCAACTGGTGGCGCACGCTGACCATGATCTTGTCGGTGATCTCCTGCAACAGTTCCCCGGTGACCGGTCGGCCCCGGTAGGCGGAGAGATCAACCGCATTCCCGACATTGGAGATCGTCTGATTTCGGGGAAACACCGACCACTTCTTGGTGGAATAGTCGTGAGTCAGTTGCGGACCCCACTGCCCCACGGGGATGACCGGCGCATCAACAGAGAGAACCAACCTGGCGACTCCGTTCCTTGCGACCATCGGCCACCAATCCGGATCGCGGGTGACCGTGCCTTCGGGATAGATGCAGACCACCTCTCCCCGCTCCAGGGCCGCCTCAGCCGCGCGCAGGGAGTCTGGCGCCGCACTCGTCGCACGATAGACCGGGATCTGGCCGGCGCTGCGCAGGATGACACCGAAGACGCCGCGGTAGAGCGTGTTCTTGGCCAGGAACTGCGGAATCCGCCCCGCGTCCCAGACGCCCCGAGCGAAGGAGACCGGGTCTGCGATGGAGATGTGATTGGCCACGATGATCACCGGCCCGGAGGCCGGAATTCGCTCACCGTGCCAGACCTCACGCCGAAAGAGGAGGTCGGCCATGGGATGAAAGATGATGACCATCAGCCGAAGGCCCCAGCTGATGTGTCCCCGACTGCGCCGGCCACGTGGGACGACCATCGACTCGTCCCGGGCGCTCATCGAGGAGGTGCCATGCTGGGAGCCGTGATGTGGTCGATCGTGATCCCGGTCAAGCGTCTGTCCCTGGCCAAGACCCGTCTTTCCGCGGCATTGGCAGGCAGCGCACGCGACGACCTCCCTCCGGACAGTCCGCAGTCAACCGACCAGCCACCTGGGGTGGACTGGCTGCCGGCCAATGGCCGGATCGCACTCGCCATGGCCAGCGACACCGTCTGCGCGGCGCTGGCCTCGACGAACGTCGCCACCGTCGTCGTGGTCACCGACGACCAGCTCGCCGCAGGCACGCTCTCCGCACTCGGCGCCATGGTCGTACCTGATGCTCCTGACGACGGACTCAACGCAGCCTTACGGTACGGCGCCACCGCGGCGGCCGTACAACGGCCGCAGGCAGGAGTGGTCGCGCTGTCAGCGGACCTCGCCGCACTGCGGCCCGCGGAACTCAGCGAGGCTCTGGACCTGGCCGCTGGATACGCCCGGGCATTCGTCGCCGACGTGCAGGGCACCGGGACCACCCTGCTCAGCGCGCTGCCCGGAATCGATCTCGCACCACGGTTTGGCACCGAGTCAGCGCAGGCTCATCGCCGGCACGGCGCGCACCCTCTCGTGGGCGGGTGGCCCAGCCTGCGCCGGGATCTGGACACCCCGGCGGATCTCGCCGTCGCTGCGCGGATCGGCCTCGGCCCGGCCACCGCCGCGCAGTTGGCTCTGCTGGCCCCGGAACTGACAGCCTGTGCCTGCTGAGGGCCAGCCGACAGAGACCTCCGCCGGGGGCAGTCAGCCGCGTTCTCGGCAGGCAACCGTCTCCGAGTTCGATCCCGATACCGGCGCCGGAGCAGTGCTGTACGACAACGGTCGACGAGAGGAGTTTCCGGGCACCGCATTTCAGGCCGGCGGTCTACGGCTGCTCCGGCTCGGTCAGCGTGTACGACTGGACTACGACGGCGACGATGTCGCCAAGGTCACCCTGATCACCATGGCCTGATTTTCCCCAAGCCCGACGTCATTGACCGGCATTCACCTTCGTGGGACATCATGAGGGCATGCCCGAACCCGCAGCGGTCGTCTCCGCCACCCGGTCGGCCGGGCCGTCAGAGCCGGACGCAGCGGACGGGGCCGCGGACAGCCGAACCCGACCGTCGCACGCCGCAGCGGGCGCCCTACCGCCCGGCCGCTACCTCAACCGGGAGCTGTCCTGGCTGGACTTCAACGGCCGGGTCCTGTCACTGGCCGTGGACAGCACGTTGCCGCTGTTGGAGCGGATGAAGTTCCTGGCCATCTTTGCCTCGAACCTGGACGAGTTCTACATGGTGCGGGTGGCCGGTCTCAAGCGCCGGCAGAGCACCGGCCTCTCGCTGCGCTCGCTCGA
>JACCQS010000032.1 GCA_013814015.1 Geodermatophilaceae bacterium
GCACCACCCATGGTGTACGACGGGCGCACCACCACCGGATAACCGAGCTCGGTCACGGTGGAGAGGATCTCCGGCATCGAGGCACAGACCGAGCTGTCCGGGGTCTCCGCCCCGATCGAGGCGACGATGTCCTTGAAGACCTGGCGGTCCTCACCGCGCTGGATCGCGTCGATGTCGGCCCCGATCAGCTCGACGCCGTACCGCTGCAGCACGCCTCGCTCGTGCAGACGGACGGCGACGTTCAGCGCGGTCTGTCCGCCGAGCGTCGCCAAGATGGCATCCGGTCGCTCGCGGTCGATCACCTTTTCGACGTACTCGTCGGTCAGTGGCTCGATGTAGGTGGCGTCGGCGAACTCCGGGTCGGTCATGATGGTGGCGGGGTTGGAGTTGACCAGGCTGACCCGGATTCCCTCGGCGCGCAGGACGCGGCAGGCCTGGGTCCCCGAGTAGTCGAACTCGCAGGCCTGCCCGATCACGATCGGCCCGGAACCGATGACCAGGACATGCCGCAAATCCTCGCGCTTAGGCATGCCCGCGCTGCCCTTTCGCGGCCGAGAGCAACTTGACGAACCGATCGAAGAGGTAGTCCGCATCGTGCGGACCGGCCGCCGCCTCCGGGTGGTATTGAACGGAAAAGGCGGGTGTTTCTAGGCAGGTCAGGCCCTCCGCCACGCCGTCGTTGAGGCACACATGGCTGATCTCGGCCGGACCGTACGGCGTGTCGAACGGCTCAGGTCGGTAGCCGGCCGCGAAGGGCTCACCCGCTCCGGATCCCTCCCGAGCCTGGATGGCGAAGCCGTGGTTGTGCGCGGTCACCTCGACCTTGCCGGTGGCCCGGTCCAGCACCGGAAGGTTGATGCCGTGGTGGCCGTAGCGCAGCTTGTAGGTCGACAGCCCCAATGCGCGGCCGAGGATCTGGTTGCCGAAGCAGATGCCGAACAGCGGGACCCCGGCATCCAGGACGCCGCGCACCGCCTGCACCGCGTAGTCCGCAGTCGCCGGGTCGCCGGGACCGTTGCTGATGAACACCCCATCCGGGAAGTCGGCGAGCAGGCCCTCGGCGGTGGTCCGCGCCGGGTGCACCTGCACTTCGATGCCTCTTTGGGCCATCCGGTGTGGGGTCATCGTCTTGATGCCGAGGTCCAGAGCGGCCACCCGAAAGCGCGGGGAACCCAGTGCCGCAACGACATAGCGGTGCTTGGTGCTCACACCGGGGGCGAGATCGGCCCCGGCCATCTGCGGCGCCGCCTGCACCGCGGCAAGCACCTCCTCGACGTCGGCGGTCACGCTGGAAATCCCGACTCGCATCGCACCTCGTTCCCGCAGGTGTCGGGTAAGGGCACGGGTGTCGATGCCGCTGATGCCCACCACACCGGCATCGACGAGCGCGGACTCTAGGCTGCGTCGCGAACGCCAACTGGACGGTCGCGGACTGGGATCGCGTACGACGAAGCCGGCCACCTGAATGCCGTCGGATTCGCCGTCCTCGTCGTTCATCCCGGTGTTGCCGATCTGCGGAGCCGTCATCACCACCACCTGGCCGGCATAGCTGGGGTCGGTCAGCGTCTCCTGGTAGCCGGTCATCCCGGTGTTGAAGACCGCCTCGCCGAGGGTCTGCCCGATCGCCCCGAACGACTCGCCCCGAAAGGCCCGACCATCTTCGAGCACCAGGAGGGCGGCACCCTCGTGGCGGTTTTGACGTAAACCGTCAGATCTCCACGCGGGCGCGGTTGTCACCGCTGGGCCTTGCCGTCCAGCACGGTGGGAATCCCGCGGAGGAACGTCGCGACGACTCGTGCCGGCAGTTCCCGACGGGCGTACGGAGTGTTCCGTGCCCGGCTGGCCAATTCTGCCGGCGTGACGACAGTTCGAGCGTCGGGGTCGATCAGCGTGAGATTGGCCGGTCGCCCGGTCTCCAGCGGCTGACCGTGGTCATCGAGCTGACCGATCCGGGCCGGACGTATCGACATCCGATCGGCCAGGCCGCGCCAGTCCAGCAGTCCGGTGCAGATCATCGCCTCGACGGCCACAGACAGCGCCTGCTGCAGCCCCAGCATGCCCGGGCGAGCCATCGCCCACTCACACTCCTTGTCCTCCATGGCATGCGGCGCATGATCAGTGGCGACCGCATCGATGGTGCCTTCGGCCAGGCCGGCCCGCAATGCGTCGACGTCCTCGGCCGTGCGTAGCGGCGGATTGACCTTGAAGAGCGGGTCGTACCCGGTTACGCATTCGTCGGTGAGCAGCAGGTGGTGCGGCGTGACCTCACAGGTGACCGGGATCCCGTCAGCCTTCGCTCGGGCGAGAATGGCCACGCTCCCCCGAGTCGACAGGTGGCAGACGTGCAACCGCGAGCCGACATGAGCGGCCAGCAGGACGTCGCGGGCGATGATCGCCTCCTCGGCGACGCTCGGCCACCCGGCCAGCCCCAGTCGGGCAGACAGGACGCCCTCGTGCATCTGGGCGTTCTGGGTCAGCCGGGGTTCCTCGGCGTGTTGGGCGATCACCCCGTCGAAGGCCTTGACGTATTCCAGAGCGCGGCGCATGAGCGCTGGGTCGGCGACACACACCCCGTCGTCGGAGAACACCCGCACCCGAGCGGGCGAGTCCGCCATTGCGCCGAGTTCGGCGAGTCGGGTCCCGCCCAGTCCGACGGTCACGGCCCCAACCGGGGCAACGTCCACCAATCCGGCGTCGCGGCCCAGGCGCCACACCTGTTCGACGACGCCGGCGGTATCGGCGACCGGATCGGTGTTGGCCATCGCGTGAACCGCGGTGTAACCGCCCAGAGCCGCTGCCCTGGAGCCGGTCTCGACCGTCTCCGCGTCCTCTCGACCGGGTTCACGCAGATGGGTGTGCAGGTCCACCAGGCCGGGCAGCGCGATCAGCCCGCCGGCATCCAGGATCTGCGCGCCGACGGCCTTCAGATCGTGGCCGGCATCGGCGATGACTCCGTCTCGAAGCAGCAGATCCACGGCCTGCTCGCCGTACGGTCGAACCCTCCGGATCAGCCATGCGGCGGAGGTCATGCCACGCCGGCTTCGCTGGTCGATGCCCCACCCAGAAGGAGATAGAGCACCGCCATCCGCACGGACAGGCCGTTGCTCACCTGTTCCACGATCGTCGAGCGGACCGAATCGGCTACCTCTGCCGCGATCTCCATGCCTCTGTTCATGGGACCGGGGTGCATGACGATGGCCTCGTCGGACATGGCGGCCATCCGCCGGGCATCAAGACCGTACCGGCGGCTGTACTCGCGGACGCTGGGAAAGTACGAGGCATTCATCCGCTCCTGCTGAACGCGCAGCATCATCACCACCTCGGCCTTGGGTAGGACGGCGTCCAGGTCGTAACTGATCTCGGCCGGCCATGACTCGACGCCGACCGGGAGCAGGGTGGGTGGGGCGACCAGGGTGACGTGCGCTCCGAGGGTGTCGAGCAGCACCACGTTGGACCGGGCGACGCGGCTGTGCAGGACATCACCGACGATCGCGACGCGAACCCCGTCGAGCCGGCCCAGCCGCCGCCGGATCGTGTAGGCATCCAGGAGTGCCTGCGTCGGGTGTTCGTGGGTGCCGTCGCCGGCGTTGATCACGCTGCCCTGTACCCACTCGGCCAGCCGGTGCGGGGCGCCGGACGCGCTGTGCCGGCAGACGATGGCGTCGGCACCCATCGCTTCGAGGGTCAGTGCGGTGTCCTTGAGGCTCTCGCCCTTGGAGACACTCGAGCCCTTGGCCGCGAAGTTGATCACATCGGCGGACAGTCGTTTCGCGGCCAACTCGAAGGAGATCCGGGTGCGGGTCGAGTCCTCGAAGAACAGGTTGACGACCGTACGACCGCGCAACGTGGGAAGTTTCTTGACCTCTCGCCCGGCCAACGCGGTGTCGATCAGCTCGGCGGTGTCCAGGATCAGGGTGGCATCGGCCAGATCGAGATCGGCCGCGGAGAGCAGGTGCCGTCTCATCGGACCACCACCTCGTCGATGCCGTCGGTCTCGACGAGAGAAACTCGGACCTGCTCGCGGGCCGAGGTGGGCACATTCTTTCCGACGTAGTCAGCCCGGATCGGCAGTTCACGGTGTCCCCGATCGACGAGCACTGCCAGTTGCACCACCCGCGGGCGGCCGACCTCACGCAAGGCGTCCAGCGCAGCGCGCACAGTGCGCCCGGAGTACAGGACATCGTCGACGAGTACGACGTGCCGCCCCTCGATTCCGCCGTCGGGAATGCAGGTCGGTGACAACGGACGCACCCCGCGGCTGCGGAGATCATCGCGGTACAGCGTGATATCGACGCTTCCCACTGGAATGGGGTCAGCTGACCGGTCGACGAAGAGCCCGATCCGCTGGGCCAGCCGGGAGGCCAGCGGGCCGCCGCGGGTCGGGATTCCCAACAGGGTCAGTTCGCCAAGGTGCTCATCGCCGGCGCGTTCGATGATCTCATGAGCAATCCGGTCGATGACGCGGGCGATGGCCGGGGAGTCGAGGATCGTCCGGCCACTCGCAGCGGCGGGCTGGACAGCATTCTGGGCAGCGCGCATGTGCGCATCGCCTCCTTCTCCGCCTCACGGGACGGGGTTAAAGGAGCAGGATCGTGGTCAGAGTAGCCGAATACGATCAGTCACCCAACGCTACCCACGCACGATCTCAGCAGAACTTCATGTACGCTGCGTAACGAACTGCCCGGTTCGGGCTAGAAAGAGCCGCCATCAGTAGCAGGGACACACGATGACCAGCGATTACGCTCGCGCCCTCGGCGCCCGGCTCCGGGCCATCCGGAATCAGCAGGGCCTTTCCCTTCAGGGCGTGGAGGACAAGTCCAACGGTAGGTGGAAGGCCGTTGTGGTGGGTTCCTACGAGCGGGGCGATCGAGCGGTCACCGTCCAGCGGCTGTCCGAACTCGCCGCCTTCTATGGCGTGCCAGCCATCGAACTCTTGCCTGATCCCCGGCCGAGCAGTGCCCAGACGAACGTGGAGAAGATCGTCCTCGACCTCGAGGCGCTGGGCACGGTTCCGGTCGACGAGGCGGGACCGCTGTCCCGTTATGCCTCGACGATTCAGGCGCAGCGACACGAATACAACGGAAGGGTGTTGTCCATCCGGGCCGAGGATCTGCGTTCGTTGGCGATCATCTACGACATGGCGCCTTCGGAACTCTCCGAGCGGCTGCAGGACTGGGGTGTCATCTCCGGCCCTCCCGACGAAGATCCAGACCTTGCCGAGCGGCCCTCGGCAACCGGTTAGGAGTCCGACCGTCCCGCCGCGGGTAGCTCGATAGGCGCCTCGCGGGCGACTGCGCCCAGCACCCCGTTGATGAACCCAGCTGACTCATCGGTGGAAAGACTCTTGGCCAATTCCATCGCCTCGTCGATCGCGACTGCATTCGGAACGTCGCAACAGTAGAGCAGTTCGAAGATCGCGATCCTGAGCAGCGCCCGATCCACTCCGGGTAGCCGAGGCAGCGTCCAGCCGTGGGCGTGCTCGGAGATCAGGCCGTCGATGACCTCCTGATGCGCCACCACGCCCTCCACGAGGAGCTGCGCGTAGGGGGCCACCGGCGGCTGGGCCTGCGCAGTGCGATCCGAGAGCAGGTCCGCGGCAGCCAAGCCCCGTATATCAGCCTCGAACAGGACGTCCAACGCCCGCTTACGGGCCTTGCGTCGAGCTGACACAGCGCAACCTTCAGGCCCGGCCGAGGTAACGGCCGTCGCGGGTATCCACCTTGAGCCGGTCCCCGGTGTTGACGAACAGCGGGACGTTGATGCTCGCGCCGGTCTCCAGGGTCGCCGGCTTGGTGCCTCCGGTCGACCGATCGCCCTGCAGGCCCGGATCGGTGTGTTCGACGAGCAGCTCCACGGTGACCGGCAGTTCGACGTAGAGCGGGATGCCGTCGTGAACGGCCACCACCGCTTGAGCGTTCTCCAACAGATAGCCGGCGCCCTCGCCGACAACCTCGGCAGCAACCGGGATCTGGTCGAAGGTGTCTCCGTCCATGAAGACGAAATCGGACCCGTCCCTGTACAGAAAGGTCATGTTGCGCTTGTCCACAGTCGCGGTCTCGACCTTGGTTCCTGCGTTGAACGTCTTGTCGACGACCTTGCCCGACATGACGCTCTTCAGCGTCGTACGGACGAAGGCCCCGCCCTTGCCGGGCTTGACGTGCTGAAAGTCGATGACCGTCCACAGCTGGCCGTCTAGGTCGAGGACGATTCCGTTCTTGAGGTCGTTCGTGGTTGCCATCTGTGTGGGTGTGCGGCCTACAGGGCCACAAGCTCCTTGCCGGTCATCGTGAGGAGGGCGGGGCCGTCGGTGCCCACCACGAGGGTGTCCTCGATGCGCACCCCGCCGCGGCCGGCGAGATAGACGCCCGGCTCGACGGTGACGGCCATGTCTGCTGCCAGCCTACCGGCGCCCAAGGCACTCAACGCCGGGGCCTCGTGGATCTCCAGCCCGACGCCGTGGCCGAGTCCGTGGGAGAAAGCCGCACCATGACCGGCTTCGACGATCGGCGCCCGAGCCGCGGCGTCCACGTCGACGACCGAGGCACCTACGGTGAGCGCCTCTCGGCCCAGTCGCTGAGCGGTCGCGACGAGTTCGTAGACCTCGCGTTGCCAGTCCGCGGGCGGGCCGAGGACTAGGGTGCGCGTCATGTCCGAGTGGTAGCCGGCGAAGGTGGCCCCGAAGTCCAGCTTCACGAAGTCGCCGACCGCCAGGACTGCATCGCTGGGACGGTGATGTGGAATGGCGGAATTCGCTCCCGCCGCCACGATCGTCTCGAAGGAGACCGCCTCGGCCCCGAGAGCCAGCATCCGGTTGTCGAGATCGCGGCCGACCTCACGTTCGCTTCGTCCGGCCCGCAAGCCGCCGTCGGAGATCAGCGCGGCCAGCGCCGCATCCGCGATCGCACAAGCCTCCCGCAGCGCATCGATCTCGGCAGCGTCCTTGATCGCTCGCAGGGCCTCCACCGCGGATCCGAGGCTGAGCAACTCGACGCCGGGCCGGTGCTCGGCCGCCGCAGCCCGCAGGCCCTCGAACCCGTCGACGGTGACCACGTGCGACTCGTACCCGAGCCTGGCTACCCCGGCTCGGGCGGCCTCGGCGGTCAGTGCGGTGGCACAGGCCCGCTCGATCAGCAGGGTCAGTTCCGGTGCCTGGGCGCTGGCCTGGGTCGTGTATCTGCCATCGGTGGCCAGGACGTCGTCGCCGTCCGGACGTAGCAGCAGCGCGCCGTTGGAACCGGTGAAGCCGGTGAGATAGCGGACGTTGACCAGGCTGCTGATCACGACGGCGTCGAGGTCGTGCTCGACCGCCATCGCCCGCAGGCGGTCACGGCGAACCGCGAACCCGGTCCGGTCCTCGGTCAGGGGCGGTGCGGGAATGTCAGCCACGTTTGGCCAGGCTACCCGCGGGGTCACCCGCCGTCGTGAGCCGAGAGCCAGCGCAGTCCGAGCAGGTAGCCGTCGACGCCGAGCCCACAGATGACCCCGACCGCGTGGGCGGAGATGTAGGAGTGGTGCCGGAATTCCTCGCGAGCGTAGATGTTGGTCATGTGCACCTCGACCAATGGCCCGCTCAGCGCGGCACAGGCATCGCCCAGCGCAATCGAGGTGTGCGACCACGCACCGGCATTGAGCAGCACAGCGTCGCCGGAGTCCGCCGCGAGGTGTAACCAGCCGAGCATCTCGGCTTCGGAATCGGTCTGGCGTACTTGGACCGCGACGCCGAGATGGGCGGCCGCGCTCTCACAGAGCACCTCCAGTTGGGCATAGCTGGTGGTCCCGTAGACCGCCGGTTCCCGAGTGCCCAGCCGACCGAGATTGGCTCCGTTGAGCACCTGAATCGGCACGAAAGGTCCCTCTCGCTGCGTGGGCGGGCGCCAGGCCGCATCGTGGCTAGGCGGAGTATGCCCCCTGGACCGGACTCAGGTGGGGAGAAGGTCGGCGTAGGCGGCCTCGATCTGCTCGATGTCCGGGCTTTCCAGGATGCGCGGCCGCGCGATGCCCTCCAGCACGACGAACCTCAGCGCATTGCCTCTGGCCTTCTTGTCCATGCGCATCCGCGCCAGCAGATCGGCCAGCGGTGCTCCGTGGGTGGTCGGCAGCCCCATGGCCGCGATCAACTCGCGGTGCCGGCTTGCGCTGGCCCGGTCGAGCAAGCCGCAATGCCGAGCCAGCTGCGCGGCGAACACCATGCCGATGGCGATCGCCTCGCCGTGCCGGACGGAATAGTCGCAAGCCGACTCGATGGCGTGTCCGAGGGTGTGGCCGTAGTTGAGCATCTCCCGTCGTCCCACGTCGGTGAGATCCTCGGAGACGACCTCGGCCTTGACCCGCACGGCGCGTACGACGAGTTCGCTGCGCTGTGCCAGCCCGGTGGGGTCGGTGGCGAGCAGATCCAGGATCACCGGATCGGCAATGAAGCCGCACTTGACGACTTCGGCCAGCCCTGAGCGGTACTCCGACTCGGGCAAGGTGCCCAGCAGATCGAGGTCGGCGATCACTGCCACGGGCGGATGGAAGGCACCCACCAGGTTCTTACCGGCAGCCACATTGATCGCGGTCTTGCCCCCGACGGCCGCATCGACCATGCCCAGCAGGGTGGTTGGCAGATTGATCAACCCGACCCCGCGCAGCCAGGTGGCGGCAACGAAGCCGGCCAGATCGGTGACCGCGCCGCCGCCGAAGCCGACGATCACGTCGCTTCGGGTGAAGCCGTTGCGGCCCAATGCGTTCCAGCATTGCTGTGCGACCGCGAGAGTCTTCCCGGACTCACCGTCCGGCACCGGAATCGAGGTGACCTCGTGTCCGGCCGCGGTCAGTACGCGCTGGATACGGGCGAGTGCCTGCGCCGGTTCGGATCCGTGGATCAAGCCGACCCGCAGCGCTCCATGCGCGGCCGAGGCGACTTGGCCGGCGACTCCGCACCCGACCGTCACCACGTAGGGAGCCGGTCCGCCTACCTGGATCGTCTCCGCCGCCGCCACGGGGACAAAGCTAGCCGGTGCTGTCGGCCAGCGCCTCGCGTAGTTGAGCCACCACCTCGGCCACACTGGACGCGGAGGCGTCGACGGTGTCAGTGGCGACCTCGGCGTAGAGGGGCGCCCGAGCGGCCAGCAGCTCTCGCAGATGTGCCCTCGGGTTCATCGTCAGCAGTGGCCGGTCTCGGGCCAGGCCCACGCGTTTGGCCGCGGCCGGCAGGTCTATCCGCAGCCAGATGACCCGTTGGCCGGCCAGCAGCGCGCGGTTTGCGGCATCGAGGATCGCGCCGCCGCCGAGAGCGAGCACACCATCGTGTCCGGCCAGGGCGGCCGCGAGAGCAGCCGCCTCCAGGCGACGGAAATACTCTTCCCCATCGTCGATGAAGATGTCGCTGACCGGCTTTCCGGCGGTCTGCTCGACATCCCGGTCGGTGTCACGGAAGGGAACCCCCAGCACCCCGGCAAGGACCCGGCCGACCGTCGACTTGCCAGCTCCTGGCGCGCCGACGAGCACAGCAACCGGTCGAATCGACGAGTGCGCCGCGGCGTGGGTGACTGTCACCGGATGGTGAGGTTGTCGAGGTAGGTGGCTACGTTGCGCGCGGTCTCGCCAACGGAGTCGCCGCCGAACTTTTCTAGCACGGCGTCGGCCAGGACCAGGGCAACCATGGCTTCGGCGACGATTCCGGCCGCTGGTACCGCGCACACATCACTGCGCTGGTTGATCGCCGTGGCGGCCTGACCGGTGGCCACGTCCACCGTGGCCAGTGCCTTGGGAACGGTAGAGATCGGCTTCATCGCCGCGCGGACCCTCAGTAACTCCCCGGTGCTCATTCCGCCCTCGATGCCGCCCGCCCGGCCGGTCACCCGGCGCAGCCGGTCACCTCCGGTGACGATCTCGTCATGTGCCTGAGAACCCCGCCGCGCCGCGGCCGCGAAGCCGTCACCGATCTCGACTCCCTTGATCGCCTGGATGCCCATCAGCGCTGCGGCCAACCGCCCGTCCAAGCGCCGGTCCCAGTGGGTGAAGCTGCCCAGGCCAGGAGGCAGTCCTTCGACGACGACCTCCACGACGCCACCCAGGGTGTCGCCCTCCCGCTTGGCCAGGTCGACCTCGGCGACCATCGCCACGGCGCTCTCCGGATCGAAGCAGCGGACCGGATCGACATCGATCCGATCCCGGTCGGACACAGCTGGCATCGCGCCGGCGGGCGCGGCAACGGTTCCGAGTGAGACGACGTGGCTGACCAGACCAGCCCCGGTCGTCTGGCTCAGAAAAGCACCCGCCACCGCGCCCAATGCCACCCGGGCGGCAGTTTCCCTGGCACTGGCACGCTCGAGCACCGGGCGAGCGTCTCGAAAGCCATACTTCTGCATCCCCGTGAGGTCGGCATGTCCGGGACGGGGTCTGGTCAGCGGTGCGTTACGGGCTTGGCCGGCAAGGATTTCCTCGTCCACCGGATCCGCGGCCATGACCGTCTCCCACTTGGGCCACTCGGTGTTCGCAATCTCGATCGCGATCGGGCCACCCTGGCTCAGACCGTGCCGCACGCCGCCGCGAAAGCTCACCTCGTCGCGCTCGAAGCTCATCCGAGCACCACGCCCGTACCCGAGTCGGCGTCGAGCCAGTGCGACGACGAGCTCCTCGGTGCTGAGAGATACCCCAGCCGGAAGCCCTTCGAGGATCGCGGTGAGAGCCGGGCCGTGTGACTCCCCCGCGGTCAACCAGCGCAGCATGCCGCCAAGTTTGGCAGGTCGGGCTCGGAACGTACCGAGCTCACCCGGATACGCCGGCGGCGACAACGACCAGCCAAGCACCGACGAGCAGGGCCGGCCCGAACGGGATCGCGGTCCGGAGGGTGGCCCGGCGAGCCAGCATCAATCCCAGCGCCGCCAGGGATCCCACGGCGAAACCGGCAAGTACTGCGAGAAGGGCGAGCTGCCAGCCCAGCCATCCGGTGTGCAGGCCGAGCAGCGCGGCCAACTTCACATCACCCAAGCCCATCCCATCCGGACTGATCACGGCCATCAGCAAGAACACCCCGAAGGCGGCTGCTGCGCACAGCAGCCCCCGAAGCGCTGCTGTCCAGGACGCAAGCAGCATCGCGTCGAGCACCAACATTGCCGCGGAGCCCAGTGCGCCGGCCAGCGTGAGGCGATCAGGCAACCGGTGATGTTCGAGGTCGATCACAGTCAGCGTGATCCCGAGAAAACCCATGATCAGAAAGCCCAACATGGCTGGGCGCCACCCGATCACGGCGCCGAGACTGCCCAAGACGACGCCACCGGACAGGCTGAGTAACACTCGACGGCGCAACGTCGACGGTTCTCCGAGCAGCCACCGGCTCGGGCCGGACTGCCAGGGCCATGCCCCAGTGGGGACCGTGGTGCTGGTCGCCGCGGCGGCAGGACCCAGTACAGCGCCGACGACCGCGCCCACCAGCAGCGTCCCTATTCCTGGCATGGCGGCAGCGTTGGCCACCGACCCGACAAGACTCATCCTCGGGCGAGGGTGCCACCTGGGAGCAGGACCGCGCGCATCGCTTCCACAGGTGCCGGCCGGCCGGTCATGAGTTCGATCTGCCGTGCGGCCTGCCACAGCAGCATGGTTGCGCCGCCGATCGCCCGCGCCCCACGTGCGCGGCTGGCCACAACGAGCGCCGTCGGCCAAGGGTCGTAGGTCACGTCCAGCACCGTCTGGCCGACTCGCCACTGATGCGCGAGCAGGTTCCTCGCCGCGGCGGCAGGGACGGTACTGATCAGCAGTTCCGCCTCGAGGGGGCTCGGTGTGGATGACTTCGCTGAGCCGGGCCAGGCATGCAGGTCCCAGGTCATATCAAGCCGGTCGACCAGCGCCAGCAGTGTCTCCGCCCGGGCCGCGTCGCGGGCCACGACGCTGATGTGCTGCTGCCCGAGAGCGGCCAGCGCCGCGACGGCGGCGGATGCCGTCCCGCCGGCGCCGATCACCGTCGCCGATGTCGCTGCTGTGGCGTCAGCCCCCAGTTCGCCAAGCGCACCGAGCAGGCCCGGCACGTCGGTGTTGTCCGCGTGCCAGCCACGCTCCGTACGAATCAGGGTGTTGGCAGCACCCAACGTCGACGCGAGATCCGAGGCGGTCTCCGCGATGGCGAGTGCTGCCTGCTTGACCGGCATCGTCACCGAGACGCCGCGCCAGCTCCGATCAAGGCCGGACAGCCACCCAGGCAGATCCGCGGCGTTGAGTTCAACCCGGTCATACGTCCAGCCGGTCAGGCCGAGAGCGGCATACGCGGCCCGGTGCAGCAGCGGAGAACGGGAGTGCCCGATCGGGCTACCCACAACCGCACACCGGATCTCGGGCGGAGCCTCCATCAGGGGGAGGTCGACATCAGCCGCAGCCGAGACCCGCGGCCTCGCACTGCGCCTTGGCCGCCAGAAATTCGTCGTAGCTGGCCGTGAAAAAGTGCTCGCCTTCGCTGTTCTGCAGCACGTAGTACAGAAAGTCGCCAGGTGCCGGATTCAGCGCGCCGAAGATCGACGGTTGCCCGGGATTGCTAATCGGGGTCGGGGGCAGCCCCGCACGAGTCCGGGTGTTGTACGGCGAGTCGGTGTTGAGCGCCTCAGTGGTCAGTTCGCCGCCATTGATCCCCAGTTCGTAGGCCAAGGTTGCGTCGATTCCAAGTCTCTCTCCCTGGGAGAGACGGTTGTAGATCACCCGGCCCACCAACGGCCGTTCCGCCTCGACGGTCACCTCGGACTGGACCATCGAGGCCACCGTGAGTACCTCGTACGGCGTCAATCCGACGCTCTCGGCAGAGGCCTCCAGGCCGGTCTCGGCGGCCACCTGGTTGAACTGCGCCACTATGGTCGTCAGGATGGACACGGCGTTGGTGCCCGGTTCGATGTCGTAGGTCGCCGGATAGAGGAACCCCTCCAACGAACCGTTGGAGGGCTTCCAGGCGGGCAGGCCCAGCTGGTCGGGAGCATCGGCAGCTGCCTGGAAGTCGGCCAGCGGGATCTCGGTCTGCTCGGCCAGCACCTCGAGCGTGCGGGCAGCGGTGTAGCCCTCCGGGATGGTGACCCGATCGAACAGTCGCGCCGCAGGGTCCAGGATCAGGGTCACCGCAGCCTCACCACTCATCTGCAGCCGCATCTGATAGACGCCGGGTTGGATGGTCATGACGTCGGGATTGCCGCTGGCTGCAGCCAGGAACGACTCCGCACTGGCAACCACGTCGTTGTCCACCAGCACGTCGGCAATCGCCGCCGTCGACGCGCCGTCGGGAATCTCGACCTCGACCGTGCCGCTCCCCTGTCCCGAGTAGTCGGCGGCCGGCTCGGTCGAGAACAGCCCGACGATCGCCCTGCCTCCGAAGAAGATCCCGGTGACCAATGCCGCGATCACCCCTAATGAGACCAGGATCGCGAGCGGTCGCCGGCCCTTGCGGCCGGGCACACGTTGCTGGCGACCTCGTCGATGGCCCGCTTCAACTACCGGTGCAGCGGGCAACAACCCCAGCTCGTCGACGGCTTCATCTTCTCGGTGTGGATCTTCGAGAAGCGGATCTTCGAGAAGCGGATCTTCGGCAGCTTCATCGGGGTGCGGGTCCGTGACGATCGGAAGGTGCAACTCCTGGGCGGACAGCGGAACTGGCGTCGTCGGGTGCGCGTGGTAGTCCTCGCCCGGGTCGTCCTCGACCCGGCCGTGCCCGCCAACGCCGTGGCCCTGCGCATCCTGATCGAGGGCCGGACTGTCGTCCGAGTACAACGGGTCGCCGGGAGCACCTTCAGCGGCTCGCGGAGGATGCAGAGGTGGCCAATCGCCCCGGCCGAGAAACAGCGGTCCGGTGTCGGAGGTCGGGGGCGCCTGCGCGTCGTCTTCCGGTGCCGCGTGCCGGCTCACAGCCGACCCGCTCGATGATCGGGTTTCGACTGCCCCGCCTCGTGCGCTGCGCGCACCGCTCGCTCCGCTCGATCACTTCGCCTCGTGCGCTGCGCGCACCACTCGGTCCGCTCCTCCCTCGCTGGCGCTCGGTCGATAATCCCTCCCTCTCGGCGATGCTCGTCCCTCCCTGCGATGCTCACTCGCTCTCGGCTCACCGGCTCTCCTGCCTGAGGTGAGCCAGCCGATCCAGCCAGGACTGCAGGATGATCGCTGCCGCAGTCTGGTCCACCAGAGGGCGCTGCGCACGGCTGTCGAGGCCGCGGGCCGCGAGGACTGCGCTCGCTGCTCGCGTGCTGAGCCGCTCGTCGATCAGACGCACTGGCACCGGCTCGATCAACGTTGCCACGGCATCAGCGTAGGCGGTCGCGTCGACGCCGGCGCCACCTTGGGCGCCGGACAGGTGCACTGGCAGACCGACGATGACCTCCACGACCTCGTGTTCGCGGACGAGATCGGCGATCCTTCGCTGGTCGGCCGCCCCCCGGTCGCGTGGCAGGGTGAGCAACGGAGAAGCGATCAAACCGTACGGGTCGCTCAGCGCCACCCCCACCCGTACCGAGCCCACATCGATGCCGATGCGTCGGCCCCGGAGCGTCGTCTCGGCCGCGGAGTTACCCGTCATGACTCCGTGGCGACGGCTGCCGCGATGGCCCGCTCGGCTCGCAGGAACGCCTCCGGAATCCCGTTCGGATCGGTTCCTGCGCCCTGAGCCATATCCTCTCGGCCACCACCGCGACCGCCCACGGCCGTCGCGGCGCTGTTGAGCAGATCGGCGGCCGAGACCCCCCGCTCTCGCGCCGGTGCATTTGTGGCGCTGATCAGAGCGACCCTGCCCTCACTCACCGATGCCAGCAGTACTGCCGCCGGGCGGTCGGCAGTCAACCGACCGCGCACGTCCTGGGCCAGCGCGCGCAGGTCCCCCGCGCCTAGCCTGTCTGGCGTGGCCGTGACGAACGCCACGCCGGCGACGTCGCGGGCTTGTTCGGCCAGTGCGGCTGCCCCGGCCCGAGCGGCCCCGGCCCGCAGCTTCTCGAGGTCCTTCTCGGCCGTCCGCAGGCGTTCGACGGTCTGCCGTACCCGATCGGGAACCTCCTGCGCCGGCACCCGGAGAAGCTCGGTCAGTTGGCCGACCAGGACGTGTTCGCGGGCCAGGAACCGGAACGCGTCCAGTCCGACCAGCGCATCCACCCGGCGTACCCCCGAGCCGATCGAGGACTCCGAGAGCAATTTCACCATGCCGACCTGGCCCGAGCGGGTGGTGTGCGTTCCGCCGCACAGTTCGCGGGCGTACTCGCCGACCTCGACGACCCTGACCTCCTCGCCGTACTTCTCACCGAACAGCGCCATCGCCCCGATCTCTCGCGCGTGCTCCTGAGTGGTGAGAAAGGCGCGGACCTCGAGATCGTCGGCCAGCACTGCATTCACCTCGTCCTCGACGTCGCCGAGCACACCGGGTCCAACCGCCGATGGTGTCGAGAAGTCGAACCGCAGCCGTCCTGGGGCGTTGAGCGAGCCGGCCTGAGTGGCGCTTTCTCCCAGGGCATTACGGATCGCGGTGTGCACCAGGTGAGTTGCGGTGTGGGCGCGGGAGATGGACCGGCGTCGCGCGACGTCGACGGCGGCATAGACGGCCGAGCCGACCTGGAGCTCGCCTGAGTCCACCCGGCTCTTGTGCACCGCCAGGCCGGGCATCGGCGTCTGAACGTCGAGGACAGTCACCGATGCGCCATCGGCAGTGATAAGTCCCTCGTCGGCGAGCTGGCCGCCGCCCTCGGCGTAGAAGGGCGTGTAATCAAGCACGATCTCCACCTCGGAACCGGATCCGGCCACCGGCACCTGCACTCCGGCGACGAACAGGCCGACGACGGTGGCTTCCCTTGCGACCTCGACGTATCCGGTGAACACCGAGGGTCCGGACGAGTCCAGCATCGAGCGGTATGCCGACACATCGGCCTGCCCGGTCCGTCGTCCGGCGGCATCAGCCTTGGCTCGGTCGCGCTGCTCGCTCATCAAGCGGACGAACCCGACCTTGTCCACCCCAAGTCCGGCCTCCTGGGCGATCTCGACGGTCAAGTCGATCGGAAAACCGTAGGTGTCGTGCAGCGCAAAGGCCTGCTGGCCGGACAAATCTGGCGTACCGGAGGACTTCGCAGATCGTAGAGCGGTGTCCAGGATGGTGCTTCCCGATGCGAGGGTGCGCCGGAAGGCCTCCTCCTCGGCGTAGGCGTAGGCCGAGATCCGCTCGAAGTCCCGGGCCAACTCGGGATAGCTGGGGGCCATGCAGTCCCGCGAGACCGGCAACAGTTCAGGTAGCGCCGGATCCGCATAGCCCAGCTGCCGCATCGAGCGGACCGCGCGGCGCAGCAATCGCCGCAGGACGTACCCACGTCCCTCGTTGCCCGGGCGGACCCCGTCACCGATCAGCATCAAGCCGCTGCGAACGTGGTCGGCGATCACGCGCAGCCGCACATCGTCCTGCGCATCAACGCCGTAGGGCCGGCCGCTGAGTTCGGCGGCGCGCTGCAGGACCGGAAAGACCTCGTCGACCTCGTACATGTTGGCGACGTCCTGCAGGAGATACGCGATCCGCTCCATGCCCATGCCGGTGTCGATGTTCTTCTCCGGCAGGTCACCGAGGATCGGGTAGTCCTTGCCGGGGCCAGGTCCGCGCTGGTACTGCATGAAGACGAGATTCCAGAATTCCAGAAATCGGTCGCCCGCAACGTCGACGATCGGGCCGCCGTCGGGTCCGAATTCCGCGCCACGGTCGAAGAAGATCTCCGAACATGGTCCCGCCGGGCCGGGCTGCCCGGTGTCCCAATAGTTCTCGTCCTTGCCCAGCCGCTGGATTCGTTCGGGGGAAAGTCCCGCGATCTTGCGCCAGAGCTGCGCCGCGTCGTCGTCGTCGAGGTAGACGGTCACCCAGATCTTGTCCGGGTCGATGCCGAACCCACCGGTTTCTCGCGGATTGGTGATCAAGTCCCAGGCGTGGGTGATCGCCCCTTCCTTGAAGTAGTCACCGAAGGAGAAGTTGCCGTTCATCTGGAAGAACGTGCCATGCCGGGTGGTCCTGCCGACCTCCTCGATGTCAAGGGTCCGCACGCACTTCTGCACGCTGGTGGCCCGTCGGTAGGGCGGCGTCTGTTGCCCGGTGAGATACGGGATGAACGGGACCATCCCGGCCACCGTGAACAGCAGAGTCGAGTCCTCGCTGACCAGGCTGGCGCTGGGGACGACGGTGTGCCCTCGTTGTTCGAAGTGGTCGAGGAAGCGTTTCTTGATGTCGGCCGTGCGCATCAGGCCGTGAAGTCCTCCGGTTTCGCGCCGAGTTGTCCGTCGAGGCCTACTCCGGCGCGCAGCTCTTTCTCCCGCTCGCTCATGGCGGTCCGTACGTCTCCGGCGAACTCACCGATCGCCTCGGCGAGTTGGGACAAGCCCCCTGTCAACGATTCGGCGATTCCACCCGGGGTGAGCTTCTGGGCGGCGGCCGAAAGCCGGCGTACGACAAGTGCCCCGACGGTGACTCCGAGCCCGAGCCAGAACAGCCGGCGCATCAGTGCTTGCCCCCGCGGCGGCGGCGGCCGCGCGATCCGGAGCGTTCCACTTCGCGGCGGCCCTCTCGCCGACCCTTGACCGCCTGGCGTACGCCATAGGAGAAGGCGGCTGCCTTGACCAGCGGTCCGCCCAATGTGGCCGCAACCACACTCGTCAGAGCGGCGGCGTTGCTGGACATGCTCGCAGCGTTCGCCGTGATCCCATCGACCCGCTCGAGGTTGCTGTTGACCGCACGCACGGTGGTGACGGCATTGTCCAGAATGGGCCCCGCCCCCTCATGTGCCTTGCGGATGCCCAGAGTCGTCTCATCCAGCGTGCGGCCAAGTTTGAGGATCGGTACGGCCAGGAGCAGCACCAGCAGAGCCAGTGCACCAGCAGCAACGAGCCCAGCGATCTCTCCAGCAGACACAGCGCAGCCTCTCTCCGGTACGGGGGGGACCGGTCAAGCCTAGCGACCTGGCCGCCCCGGTGCCCTTCCGGCGACATTGCCTGCCGCATGGCTCACTTTACCGAGCCGGCCAACGTCCCCTGCACGAAGTAGCGCTGGAAGGCGAAGAAGACGATCAGCGGAACGATCAAGGACAGAAACGCTCCGGGGGCGAGCACGTCGATGCTCTCGCCGAACTGCCGGGTCTGGGACTGCAAGAACACGGTCAGCGGCTGCACGTCGCGGCTGGCGAAGACCAGCGCGATCAAGAAGTCGTTCCACACCCAGAGGAACTGGAAGATCGCCAGCGAAGCGATAGCGGGTAGCCCGAGTGGCAGCACGACGCGCCGGAAGATGGTCCATTCGCTGGCGCCGTCCATCCGGGCCGCCTCGAGCAGATCCCGCGGAATCCCGGCGAAGAAGTTGCGCAGCAGGAAGATCGCGAACGGCAGACCGAACGCCACGTGGAACAACACGACACCGGGAATGCTGCCGAAGATGCCGAGCGAGCCGTACAGCTCGGCGATGGGTATCAGGCCGACCTGTACGGGCACCACGAGGAGCCCGATCACGATCAGGAAGATCCAGT
>JACCQS010000285.1 GCA_013814015.1 Geodermatophilaceae bacterium
GTGTCGGTCTCGATCGCCGCGATCGCCTCAACCCAGACCACGATCCTGCCCGCGTCGCGTACCGGCCTGTCGATGGCCCGACGTGCCGCACTGCCCAGGCACTTCGCGCACATCCACCCCCGCTTCCGTACGCCGGACGTGTCCACCTGGTGGGTCGCCGGCATCTCGATCATCTGGTACGTCGTGGTGGGGAAGCTCAGCGAGAACGCCCTGTTCGACACTCTGACCGCGCTCTCTCTACTGATCGCCTTCTACTACTCGCTTACCGGAATCGCGTGCGCGGTCTACTACCGGCGGCACCTGACCGAGAGTGCGAAGAACTTCGTCTTGATCGGTCTCGGTCCGCTGATCGGCTCGGCGATGTTGATCTGGCTGCTGATCGAGTCGGTGTTCGATCTCGCGGACGCGGAGAACTCCTACAGCGGCCAGGCCTGGTTCGGCTTGGGACCGCCGCTGGTGATCGGGATCGGGGTCTTTCTGGTCGGGGTCGTTCTGATGCTCGTCTGGCGGGCGCAGAACAAGCGGTTCTGGCAGGAGCGGCCGGGGGTGGCCGACCCCGATCTCGTACACGGCATCGCGACGGCACGCCCGGATCCGCTCGACGAAGGAGCCGGGCCAGTATGAGCATCATTCTCGGGTACGACGAGTCACCGGGCGCCCGACGTGCGCTGACGACGGCGATCGACCTGGCGGACCGAGTCGACGAGGTCCTCGTGCTCGTGTACGGCGTCGCGCCGCCCGGCGGTGTGGGCGATGAGCACCGGACATATCAGGAGGCGCTGACCGAGATGGGTCGTACCGCGACCGAGCACGCGGTGGCTCAGGCGGAGTCGGCCGGGGTTCCTACGGTCGTCGAGATCATCGCGGACAAGCCGGCGCAGGCCATTATCGCGGCCGCCGACAAGCACGATGCCCAAGTGATCGTGGTCGGGACGTACGGCGAAAGCCCGTTGCGGGGGGCGATGCTCGGCTCCACACCGCACAAACTGCTGCACCTGTCGTCGCGGCCGGTGCTCTGCGTCCCGGCGCACCATCCCGAGATCTGACGCGGATCCACCCACCCCGAACCCTGAAGACGCCCGCGGCGCTCAGTCTCGCCCAGTCCCACGAACTCGGTCGAGAAGATCGATCAGTTCGCCGGCGGGCGAACGAGTCGACAGTTCGATCCCGTGGGAGGGCAGTACGCGTCGTGCGTCGAGTTCGGCTGCCCGGCGCAGGGACAGGTCACAGAGGACTGGATCAGCAGTGAAAACCTCAGGAGGCCGGACGAGTTGGCCGTCCATCGTTCCGGCGAGGTCGCCCAGCAGCAGCACTGAGGATTCCTCCTGCAGCAGGCTGAGATGCCCTGGAGTGTGCCCGGGAGTGTGCAGGACCCGAAACTGGCGGACACGGTCCTCGTCGACTAGTGGCAGCAGCCGGTGACCGGCGGGCACCGAAATCTCGGGGAGATCGGAGGCGCCGACCCAGATGGTCGCGCCTGGAGTAAGTCGGGCGACCTCGAGTAGCCCTCCGGTGTGGTCGAAATGGGCGTGGGTCAAGACGATGTCGCTGACGTCGTCCCAGCTGGCGCCGATCGCGTTCAGAGCGGTGCTGATGGTCGCCGCGCTGCCCGGGGTGCCGGTGTCAACGAGTACCACGCCGGTGTCGTGCGGGCACACGAAGCAGCGAACATCGAAGCTGAGTGCACTGGGTCCGGCCATGCCTGCGGGGAGATGGCAGTCGATCACCACCGGTTCGACTGTCCCGACCGTCCGCGTGCCGTTCACGGCAACCCCCTTCTGCATGGTGGCTAGAATTGACTTCAGAGTAGCGGAAGTCAATAGTGGATCCGGAACGCTTGAGGGAGGGCTGGTGGCAGGACGAGCTCGACGCGGGTACGTCGCGCCGCAGCGGGAGCGTGTGCGACTGGCGACCCGGCGGCAGATCAGGCAGGCAGCCAGGTCGCTCTTCCTCGAGCGTGGGTATGGCGGAACCACGATGGATCTGGTGGCTGCTACGGCTGAGGTGTCCGCCCGGTACATCCACATGACCTTTGGTGGCAAGGCGGAACTGTTCTCCGAGGTGATCCAGGTTGCGATCGCTGGGGACGACGAGCCGGTGCCCTTGGCGAAACGGCCGCACTGGATTGCGATGCTCGATGCAGGTGGTCCGACGACGCTTGCCGCGTTCGCGGCGACGTCCACCGCCATCTTGCGACGCACCGCCGGCCTGCTGGCCGTTGCCGATGCTGCCGCGGCCGCCGATGAGCATCTTGCGGCGCTGCGCGACCGCGGCCGTCGCCGTCGGCTAGCTGACTGTGCCGAGGTGGTTGCCGCCCTGAGTCGACAGCAGGCGCTCAAGAGGGACGTTGTGCTCACCGAAGCCGCGGACGTTCTCTACGCGCTGTCGTCCCCAGCCACGTACCAGATGCTCGTCGACGAACGCGGCTGGAGCGCCGAGCGCTACCAGCAATGGCTGGCCGACACCTCGACCTCCGAACTTCTCCAACACACCCGATGAGCACGTCGGTGGGCAAGATCCGACCGGGACTACACAGACAGATCTTCCCCACGCCGGGGGTCGCTCTCATTCCCGAGCCCCACTGGCACACCTCGACACGAGAGGATGTGTCGATGGCGCGGTACGGGTCCCAGTTCGGACCGGACATCACGTTTCTCGGCATCGACCGCTGTGATCTGGACGAACTGAACCCGGACAGCGGCGTCGACGTCG
>JACCQS010000086.1 GCA_013814015.1 Geodermatophilaceae bacterium
CCGGGCGACCCGGGCCGAGTTCTCCGACGCCCGTACCAAGCGCGATCTGGACGCCTTCCCCACCCCCCGCCGAGTCCGTCCACCCAAACGTGGGAAGACCCCGGAACTGCCCAAGAGCCTCACTCAGATCGTCAGCACAGCCGCAACCGGAGCTCTCCGGCAGTTCCGCGGCATTCGGGAGAGTTCCCGGGTGCATCCGGAAGCCTCGATCGCGGCGATGGACACCCGCTGGTGGATGCTCTCGCGCTACGACTCGGCCCTGGTCACCACGGCCGACGGAACCGCTCAGTCCTGGTACCAGCGCGACCCGGAAACGTTCCGATCCATGTTGCGGCGCTCGATCGCCCTGCACCAGCGGGCCACCCGGGAATGGCCGGCGCTGGCCGAGCAGTACAAGGCGGCCTTGCCCGAACTCACCTCACCGGATGCCTGGGACAAGACCTTCGGCCTGCGCTGACTTCCGCCGTCGCCTGGTGGTTTTGACGCAAACCGCCAGGCGCTCGTACGGCCTGGTGTGTCGATTCAGCGCTTACGCAGCAGGGTGAGACCGTCGGCGATCGGGAGCAACACCGTCTCCCAACGACCGTCGCTGATGAGTTGGTCATTGAGTGCGATCATCGCGTCGTCGTCGGCGCTGGTCTCGGACCCGCCGAGCACCCGACCCGAGCGCAATGTGTTGTCCAGCAGGATCAGCGCGTTGGTCTGCATCCGGGGATAGAGGGCGTCGACATACCCGGCGTACCCGGTCTTGTCAGCGTCGACAAAGGCGAAGTCGTACGTCGGTTCGGCCGGCAGGGCCTCGAGGGTCTGCGCAGCCGGCCCGATCCGCAGCTCGATGCGGTCCGAGACCCCCGCCTGCTCCCAGTAGCCGCGACCGATCGCGGTCCACTCCGCGTTGAGATCGCAGCACAGCAACGAGCCGCCCTCGGGCAGCGCCCGTGCCACCGCCAGGGCCGACAAGCCGGTGAAGGTGCCGATCTCGATCGCTCGGCGGGCGTTCAGCGATCGGACCAGCAGCGCCATGAACGCAGCCTGATCGGGGGCGATCTGCATGCTGACCTCGGGCATGCCGGCGGTCTCGGCGATCAGCGCGGCCATCACCTCGTCCGGCGGTTCGGTGTGGGCCAGGACGTAGTCGGACATGGCAGGACTGATCAGCGAAGACCTCGGTGTCATAACGTCTGATCATGGCCCACGGCAATGCACCCGCCGACGACCTCCCGCCCGCGCTGTCGGAGTACCTGCGTAACGACCCGCTGGCCGCCCACCTCGGCATCGCGATCGACGAGATCAGGCTCGGGTACGCGAGGGCTCGGATGACCGTTCGCGCCGAGACCCTGAATGCCCACGGTGTCGCGCACGGTGGTGCCACCATGAGTCTGGCCGACACTGTTTTCGCCGCCGCATCCAACAGCCATGGCAGACAATCACTTGCCGTCGATCTGCATACCGAGTTTCTCTCTGCCGGCGCGCTCGGCGAGGTCCTGGTCGCCGTGGCCGAGGAGTTACATCTGACCCGGCGGATGGCCGTCTACCGGGTGTCCGTGGTCGTCGAATCCGACGGACGGCGCGTCGCCGAGGTCCTCGCTCGGGTCTACCGTCGAGACGATCCGCTCCCATGACCACGATCGGGATCGTCGGCCTCGGCATGATCGGGGGCTCCGTCGCGCTGGCCGCCCGCAGGGCCGGTCACCCGGTTCTGGCCTGGGACACCGATCCGACGACCCGCCGGCGGGCCGCCGATGGTGGGTTGGCGGTCTCGGCGGATCTGACTACCGCCGACGTGATCGTCCTGGCGGCACCGATGCCCGCCCTGACCGACGGCTTGCCGGCACTGCTTGCCAGGGTGCGATTCTCGGATACGGCGACGATCACCGATGTCGGTTCGGTCAAACAGCCGGTGGCAGCCGCCATTCGCGCCGCGGGCCTCTCGGAGCGGTACGTCGGCGGTCATCCGATGGCAGGGACCGAACTCACCGGCTTTCCGGCCGCCACCGCGGACCTGCTCGTGGGCGCCCGCTGGGTGTTGTGCCTCGATGATCATGACAGCGAACGGCGGATCGCGGCTTGGCTGCGGGTCGCAGGGCTGATCACTGAGTTGGGCGCCGGTGTCCTGGCCCTGACCGCAGCCGAACATGACACCGCCGTCGCCCTGATCAGTGGCGTACCGCACCTTCTGGCTCTGGCTCTTTCGACGTACGCGGAGATGTCCGGACCGGTCGTCGCGACCCTGGCGGCGGGTAGCTTCGCCGACCTCACCAGGGTGGCGGGAAGCAGCCGGGTACTGCTGGATGCGGTCACCCAGCAGAATGCAGCCGCCGTGCGGGCGGCTCTGCGGCTGGTCCTCGAACAGCTCGACCGGCCCTGGGACGACCTGATCGAGTTAGGGCAGGCAGCCCGACAGTCGGTGCGTGCCAAAGCGGCCGCCGGTGGGCTGCGTGGTCACTTGCCGGGACGAACGCATGTGTTGGTGTCCGGCGCCGCACAGCTTCTCGAGCTGGGTCGAGCCGGCGTGGTGATCGAGAGTGTGGACTTCGGTACTGGAGTCATCGGATACCGACCGGGAGACGCGGTCGCAGCTTACGAGTGAAACCTGCTCCGTTCGACCGACCAGTCACTTAGTCTCAGGCACCCCTACTCGCAAGGAGCCGGCCTGCCCATGAGCACGCGTCCCCGCAACATCGCCCAGTCGTGGCTGCAGCGCAGGATCGGGCGGAGGCTCGACGGCTACCTGGAGCAGCGAGCCCGGCGGGACCGCGAGGAAAGTCAGGCCCGCCACGACGAACTGATCTCCTGGTTGACGAAGTTCGAGCGTCGTCAGCGGCGCGATGTCTACACGGCGATGGAACGCATTTCGGCAGACCAGTCAGCCGAGTTCGCCATCGAGGCGTTCGGCAATGCAAGGCCGTTCTTCCAACCGCGTGACACCTTGCGGCATGCGGTCGAGCAGTCCCCGCCCACGGGGCTGGCGTTGGAGTTCGGTGTGGCCTCCGGCCGGACCCTCGCTGTCATCGCCGAGATCCGGGGACAGCGAGAGGTGTTCGGGTTCGACACCTTCGATGGTCTTCCCGAGCGCTGGCGCTGGGGTTTCGACACGGGAGCCTTCGCCGCCGACAAGGCGCCGGAGGTGCAGGGCGCGAAGATCATCGAAGGCCTGTTCCAGGATGTGTTGCCG
The DNA here is from genome assembly GCA_013814015.1 of Geodermatophilaceae bacterium. Taxonomy (GTDB): domain Bacteria; phylum Actinomycetota; class Actinomycetes; order Mycobacteriales; family Geodermatophilaceae; genus JACCQS01. Next base: position 3,176 of record JACCQS010000086.1, read on the forward strand.
AAATTCCTCGCCGAGCATCCCGGCAAGTTGTCCATCGCACACATCGACTCGGACCTGTACTCCTCGGCGAGCTATGTGCTGCAACAGCTTCGACCACGGATGATCGAGGGGACCGTTATTCTCTTCGACGAGTACTACAACTACCCCGGCTGGCGCGAGCACGAGTACCGCGCCTGGCAGGAGTTCGTCGCCGAGACCGGGCTGGACTTCGAGTATCTCGGCGCGACCGCCGACGACGAGCAGGTCTCGGTACGGATCACCGCAGCGCCCAAGCCCTCGTCGTCCTAGACCCCCGCCGATGTCCTAGAGGTTGCCGCGCGCGTCCTGCTCGCGCTCGATGGCTTCGAACAGGGCCTTGAAGTTGCCCTTGCCGAAGCCCAGTGACCCGTGCCGCTCGATCATCTCGAAGAACACCGTGGGCCGATCGCCGATCGGCCTGGTGAAGATCTGCAGGAGAT
>JACCQS010000104.1 GCA_013814015.1 Geodermatophilaceae bacterium
GCGTAGCCCTCCGGATCGCGAAGGCCATCCGGATGATCGACGCGCAGCCCGTCCACGACTCCGTCCCGTACCCAGGCAAGGATCTGGGCGTGCGTGTCGTCGAACACCTCCGGGTCCTCGACGCGAAGTCCGACCAGCGTGTCGATGTCGAAGAACCGGCGGTAGTCCAAGTCACGACCGGCAGTGCGCCAGTAGGCGATTCGATGATTTTGGATGTCCAGAAAGGCGTCGAGGGCGTCAATGTCCGCGTTGAGCGCGGCAACGGAGTCATCGACAGCACGGCCCAGCGTGAGGCGCTCGTCCAGTAACCGGCGCAGCTGCGCGCGGAGCACCCTGGCATCCCGTTTGCGCTCGGTCATGCTGGCCGGATCGGTCCGGGTGGCCGCGGGCAACCGTCGGTAGGCCGTGCCGATAAAGGCGAGGTCGTCGTCCCCGGTGGCTGCGGCCGCAGGGGCCAGGATCGTCTCGAGAGTCCGCGGTGAGACCGGCAGTCGGTGGTCGAAGTACCGGATCGTGAAGACCGGCCCCTCTCGTACGACGGTGATCTCGCCACGCTCGAGCACCCGGCCGTAGTGGTCACCGAGGATCGGCATCAACAGCCTGTTGCGCAGCTTGGCTTCCGGTGGATCCCAGGTGACGTCGAAGTGGCTGGCCCACACCGATGACGGCCCGTTCTCCAGAACGTCCCACCACCAACGGTTCTCCGGACCGGTGATCGCCATGTGATTCGGGACGATGTCAAGAACTTGCCGAAGACCGGCCGCTGCCACGGCTGCCGTCAACCGGGCGTACCCGTCGGCCCCACCCAGCTCCGAACTCGGCCGCGACGGGTCCACAACGTCGTACCCGTGGGTCGACCCGGGCGCGGCTTGCAGGATCGGCGAGAGATAGACGTGCGAGACCCCGAGGTCGGACAAGTAGCCGACGATCCCCGCCGCATCGTCGAAGTCGAAGTCCGCATTGAGTTGCAATCGGTAGGTCGACAGCGGTGCTCCGGCCATCAGGGTGTGCCGCCTCAGGCGTCGACGGGTTCGACACGGCGCAGCAGTACCACCGATCGGTCAGTCACCACGAGATCACCGCGAACGCCTGCCTCATCCGTCGCGTGTTCGGCCGTGGCTGCCGTGTCCAGCACGCACTCCCAGTCTTGCCCCCAAGAGCCGCTGATCGTCCACTTCCGGGGATCGGCCGAGGCGTTGATGAGCAGCAGAAAGGAGGTATCGACGACCCGCTCCCCGCGCGACCCGGGGCTGGTGATCGCCTCGCCGTTGAGGAAGAGCCCGACCGATACCTCGTGGGCGTTCCAGTCCTGTTCGGTCATCTCGGTGCCGTCGGGATTGAGCCAGAGGATGTCGGCCGTTCCGCGCAACGGGCGGCCCTGGAACCACCGGCGGCGGCAGAACACCGGGTGCTGCCGGCGCAGAGCGATCAGTTTGGTGGTGAAGGCCAGCAGTTCGGCGTCACAGTTCTCCCAGTCGTACCAGGAGATCTCGTTGTCCTGGCAGTAAGCGTTGTTGTTGCCGCGCTGGGTGCGGCCGACCTCGTCGCCGCCGAGCAGCATCGGGACGCCCTGGGACAGCAGCAGGGTGGTGAGCAGGTTGCGCTGCTGACGGGCGCGCAGGGCCAGGACCTCGGGGTCATCGGTCGGTCCTTCAGCCCCGCAGTTCCATGAGCGGTTGTGATTCTCGCCGTCGTTGCTGTCCTCGCCGTTGGCCTCGTTGCGTTTTTCGTTGTAGGAGACGAGGTCGGCCAGCGTGAAGCCATCGTGGGCGGTGACGAAGTTGACGCTGGCCGAGGGCCGGCGCGAATCCGCTTGATACAGATCGGAACTCCCGGTAAGCCGGGAGGCAAGTTCGCCGACCACAGCGGGCTGGCCCCGCCACACATCGCGGACGGTGTCGCGGTAGTCGCCGTTCCATTCCGACCATTGCGGCGGGAAGTTGCCGACCTGGTAACCACCCTCACCCACGTCCCAGGGCTCGGCGATCAGCTTGACCTGGCTGATCACCGGGTCCTGCTGCACCAGGTCGAAGAATGCCGACAACTTGTCGACCTCGTGGAACTGGCGGGCGAGCGTGGCGGCCAGATCGAACCGGAAGCCGTCCACGTGCATCTCGGTCGCCCAGTAGCGCAACGAGTCCATGATCAGCTGCAGGGAGTGCGGGTGGGCCATGTTCAGGCTGTTTCCCGTACCGGTGGTGTCGTAGTAGAAGGCCTTGTCGTCGGGGACCAGCCGGTAGTAGGCGCTGTTGTCGATCCCACGGAAGGACAGCATCGGGCCCATGTGGCTGCCTTCGGCTGTGTGGTTGTAGACCACGTCCAGGATCACTTCGATGCCTGCCTCGTGCAGGGCACGGACCATCGACTTGAACTCTGCGACCTGTGAGCCGTCGTCCCCGGCCGAGCTGTACTCGTTGTGCGGGGCGAAGAAGCCGATCGAGTTATAGCCCCAGTAGTTGCGCAGCCCACGGTCCACAAGATGCGAGTCATGGACGAACTGGTGCACCGGGAGCAGCTCCACCGCCGTCACGCCCAACGACTTGAGGTAGTCGATCGCGACCGGATGCGCCAGGCCGGCGTAGGTACCCCGTTCCAGCTCCGGGATGTCCGGGTGGGTCTGGGTGAAGCCCTTGACGTGCACCTCGTAGATGACCGAGTCATGCAGCGACACGTCCGGCGGCCGGTCGGCACCCCAGTCGAAGAACGGGCTGACCACCACTGCTTTGGGAACGTGCGGCGCGCTGTCGGCATCGTTTCGCGACTTCGGGTCATCGAAGTCGTAGGAGAAACAGGCGTTGCTCCAGTCGACGTTGCCTTCCAGGGCCTTGGCGTAAGGGTCGATCAGCAGCTTGTTCGGGTTGCACCGGTGCCCCTGCTCGGGAGCCCAGGGTCCATGTACGCGAAACCCGTACCGCTGTC
>JACCQS010000111.1 GCA_013814015.1 Geodermatophilaceae bacterium
GATCTGACCTCGGGTCGGGCGAGGCACTGGCCGCTTCGGCAGCCGACTTGGGACGCAAGGACCCCTCGTACACCCGACAGAGCCCGCTTATCCTTGCTGCCTTCCGGCCCTGGGGAGGTTCACAGGGTGACGCCGTACGAGGGGTCGTCCGCGAGTCTAGCCGGGGTAGGAGCGCCGCCTTGCCCCATCCGTGCTCTTGTACCCTCGCCCATGGCCGGAACCGGTGCTGGCGTCGTACGGCATTGCCCGACCTGGAGGATTCGCCTAGTGGCCTATGGCGCTCGCTTGGAAAGCGGGTTGGGGGCAACCCCTCGAGAGTTCGAATCTCTCATCCTCCGCTGCCCTGGCCGAGGCCTCGTGCGGTGATCAGGTCGTGAGACAGGACCTGGCCGGCAGCTTCGGTCACTGGGGCGCACAGATGTTGCCCACCCTGCCGCTGTACGGCCGGATTTCCTCGGCTGCTGCCGAGGACGCCGAGGTTCGCGATCTGCTGCTCGAGGCGCCAGCTGAGCAGCGGTTACCCGTCCTGCTGTTCGCGGTCGTCCACCATCTGCTGCTCAGCGGCGCCGAGCATGACCTGGCGCGGTGGTACCCGACGGTCGGCGGGCGGGTCGATGCCGACGGTGATCCGTACGCCGATTTCCGGAACTTCGTGCTCGGTCGCCGCGCGGAGGTGGTCGAACTACTGGCCACTCGCAGCACCCAGACCAACGAGATCGGCCGGTGCGCAATCCTGCGTCCGGCCTGGGCGGTCGTCGCCGAAGAGGTGCGGACCCCGCTCGGCCTCGTCGAGTTGGGTGCCTCGGCCGGCCTCAATCTGCTGCTGGACCACTGGGCGTACGCATATGCGCCGGACGGGCCGCGGTTCGGCGATCCGACCCGGGAGGTGCTGGTCGAGGCCGAGGGGCGCGGGGCAGCGCTGCCTGCATTGAAAGCTCTCGATCTGGGGTCGCGCGTCGGCATCGACCTGGCTCCGATTCCGGTCGGCGACGAGGAAGCGGTGGGCTGGCTGCTGGCCTGCGTATGGCCTGAGCAGCTGGCTCGGTTCAAGCGGCTGCAGGCAGCGATCGAGGTGGCCCGGCCCCGGCCACCTCAACTGATAACCGGGGACATCGTCGAGCAACTCCCCTCGATCGCGGCCGGGATTCCCGAGGACCAGCACCTCGCCGTACAGAACTCCTGGGTGCTGAACTACCTGCCGGTACCGGCGCGGCAACGGCTCCTGTCCACCCTGAACCGGCTCGGTACGATGCGGGACATGTCCTGGGTGAGCATCGAGAGCCCCGACTTTGTCCCGGACCTGAACTTTCCGCCCCGGCCTGACGGCGCCGACGAAGCCGGCAGCGATGCCTCGGTCGCCGTACTCACGACCTGGCGGGACGGTCACAAGGCCGTGCGTCGGTTGGCCGACTGCCACCCTCACGGAACCTGGCTTCATTGGTGGTGACGTTGGCAGTCCTAGGATTCGAGCCATGAGTCGTGAGGTCAGCGTTCCGACCAGGGACCTCGAGTCCGCCTTGGCCTACCTCGAAGGTCTCAGCGTGATCCTGCAGACCCTGGACACCGAACGCCGTGGGCGCGAAGCTACCGATCCGCTCGTCGAGGAACTGCAGACGCTGGAGAACGCCCTGTACGAATGGTCGCCGCTCCCCCACCAGCGCAGTTCGGGGCAGGGCTGGGCCATCGTGGACCACAACCTGACCGACCTGCGGCAGAGGCTGACCCGGCTGCGCGCCGGCGCAGACGCGGAGAACAGTTCCTGAACCGCAGCTGATCCCGTGGCCGTTGCCGACCAGGAGCCTGAGCGGCCAGCCATGTCCGGATATACCCCGATGGCCGACCCGGAGCGCGCCGAGCGGATCCGCCGGTGGCACGAGGGCGCCCACGCGTCAGGGAAGGCCGAGGGCCGCTCGGAGCAGACTTTCAGCTACCTCGGCCGCAGCCTGGTCGTACCACCGGGGGTGATGCCGATCACGGGCGTCTCCCATCTCCTCGGGAAGGCTGTACTGGCCGAGGTCCGCGCCGGCGATTCGGTGCTGGACATGGGGACAGCCTCGTGTCCACCTCGGGCGCGGCCGGCCAGTCCCAACACTCGGTCGAACACCGGGCCGTCCGTTGCCACGTCGACGGGAGGCCCGAACATCCCGTCCCGCACCGCCTCGTCCGCTGCCGCATCACCGGTGGGCGTCACGATCGGCAGCACTGCCTCGGCCAGCTCGTCGTGCACCTCGTACGGCTGACCAGTAGCCCGGGCCAGGTCCCAGCCGTGCATCTGCACCTCGTTTACGGTTACCAGGCCGGTTACTTCTCCAGGCAACTCGACGCCGCCGGCCATGGTCATCCCCTCCCATGCCTCAGGGTCGCTCC
>JACCQS010000113.1 GCA_013814015.1 Geodermatophilaceae bacterium
GAACTGACCGACAAGCGGCTGCGCCGCGGCCGATTCACCAGCGTCGCCGATCTCACCGAGGCGATCACCGTCTGGGCCGAACACTGGAACACCGACCCGAAACCGTTCATCTGGAAAGCCACCGCCCAAGACATCATCGCCTAGGTCCAACGCGGGCGCGACACACTCCACCAGATCAAATCAACGACGGACCACGAGCTGGCTCGGGTAAGGGCAGCCATGGGGCGCCCGGCAGGGCATGACGACTGGCTCGGGTAAGGGCAGCCATGGGGCGCCCGGCAGGGCATAGTTCCGGTCAGCCGACGGTGAGAGACACGCAGCGCCAGCGTCCGTCGATGCCCTCCAAGCGCGCGGCTACCGCGTGCCAACGGCCGTCCCGGCGGGCGATGGCGGACACCTCGGCCACTCCGTCGGCCGGCTCACAGACTCGGACCCGGGAGATGGTGACGCCTTCGCCGCGCAGCGGTCCTGTGCGGCGCTGACCGCCTCTGGGGGCAACCCGAACGATGTCGCGGTAGACACTCCAGGTCATCCAGTACTGCAACTGAGTAGGGCTACGCCGCCCAGCCAACGACTCCAAAGCCGCCTGAAGCAACCGCTGCGCCCACGGCCCGGGCTCTGGCAAGTCCTGCCGGTCGGTGATCTGAGGTCCGAACACCGGATCCAGATCCGGCACTGACGGCCGGATCCGCAGCGGTAGCGCCAACTGCGGTGCTGTCCCCTGAACCAGCCGGAGGGCGCCGCGACGTTCCTCGAGCGGCGGCTCGTGTGCGGGGATGGGTCGCAGACGCAGCTGTGCGCCCGTGCCGGTGCTGCCGGCGTCACCGGGCCGCGCGGATGAATGGTCGAGGTCGGTAGGTAGATCGATGACAGGAGCGGACACGGGTCCTCCTCAGGACGCTGACAGCCAGATCACGGTCGGGGGGTGGGGGAATTGAGGACCTGGCCCGGAAAGATCAGGTCCGGGTCCTCGATGTGGTCGGAATTGGTCTGCCACCAGGCGGTCACCGCCGCGGCGACGGATGCCACGTCGATCGGCTGATCGGCTTGGGACAGGGCGCGTTCGGCGATGTCCCACAGGCAGTCGCCGGGTTGGACGACGTACGCACTTGAACTGACTTCGCCCGGACTGCTCGAGCCGGAACGGTCCGGCTCCGTACTGACCGGTGGAGTGGTTGGAGTCGACGCGGGGGGCCAGTCCGGGACGGTTCCCGTAACGGCCGTCGCGGCCCGAGGCCAGTCCACGGTCACCGAGATCGCAGCCATGGTCGCCGGCGGAGCAGCGCTGGCCACCGAGGTTCCGCTCAACAGGGTGATGCCGAGGGCAAGTGACACGAACCGACGCAGCGTGGCGGGGAGCAGCAGCCGGGCGAGCCCGGTGAACAGCCCACCGATCCAGCCCGGCGCGGCGCTACCGAGCACCAGGAGCGCCCCGACAGCGACCCAGCCAAGCAACAGCCAGCCGATGGCCGTCGCCAGTGCGAGAACGAATTCGTCGGCACCCGCAGCCGTCACGTACCCCTGTGGGTCCGCCATGGCCGCCGCGATCTGCTCCTGGGTGGCACCGGCCGCGCGCAGGATTCCCCCGCTGAGTAGTAGGCCGAGCGCCACCGCCATGCCCTTCAACTCGGGCCTGATTGCAACGTTGACGGCGTTCATACGCATATGAATAACAGTAAACACACGCAAACGCAAGGAAAGCAACCAATTAAGGGCTAGAACGCGATGAAACGGATTAATGGATACGGTTGCTGGGATCGGAGCGGTCGCCTGCGGCCACGTCGCCGAGAGATTGCCGTACGACGGAGGGGAATCCATGCGCTGGGCACGGCTGTTCGCGGATCTGGAAGCGCAGCTGCAGGCCGAGGATGCCGCTGATCTGGCCAGCGAGGTCGCCTCGCGTACCCGGCACGATGTCGGTCAGCTCAGCCTGGCCGACCGGCTCCGCGCGGCCATCGGACATCCGGTTCGCCTCAGCTGCACGGGGGCTGGTGAGCTGGCCGGGCAGCTGCGTGATGTCGGCGCGGGATGGCTGCTACTCGACGAAGGGCTGGGGCGCGAGGTCCTGGTGAACCTGACGGCCGTGGCAGCCGTAAAGGGCCTGGGTCAACTGAGTACGGCCGCGTCGGACACGGCGGTCACCCGTCGGCTGGACCTGCGTTACGCCGTTCGTGGCCTGACCCGTGATCGGTCCCCGCTACAGGTGCTGCTGGCCACCGGTGACATCATCAGCGGGACGTTCGACCGGGTCGGTTCGGACTTCGCCGAAGTCGCCGAACACTTGACCGGCGAGTATCGCCGTCACGGAGAGGTGCGCGCGGTACGAGTCGTCTCGCTGTCGGCCATCGCCGCCGTACGAACTGTCCTGCCCTGATCGTCGCCCGCGACGCCCACTGCTAGCGGCCGAAGTCAGCCGATGACGCTCGAGGACGACACCTCGTAGACGGTGATCACCGGAGGGCCGGTCACCTGCCCTGCAACCCGCCGATCAGTTCGGCAACCTGCGGCGAGGCCAAATGGGCGTCGAGATCCTCCCGAGATTCCCAGCGCTCGATCGAGGTGAAGGCGTTGGCGTCTTCCACGTCGGCTTGAAAGGAGTACGCCAGGCAGCCCGGATCCTCTCGCGAGGTGACCGAGGCCTTGGCCAGGGCATCGGCGAGCGTAGCTCGGTGCTCAGGTCGGGCAGTGGCTTGGGCCAGCACGATGATCATGTGCAGTGGTCCACCCCATCGGGCGGCGGTTGCATAGGCAGGTCAGAGGTGCTCGGAAGCCGATTCGGCTCGATCGGTCGCTGCTGAGGTCTCCTGGCCCGTGGCTGCGGCGCCGTGTTCGGCGTCCAGCACCACCGCGGCCTCCGCGTACTTGCGCTCGATGTAGGCGTCCAGCTGGGTGATCTCGACCCGCCACTGATTACGCCCGCCGATCTGGATGGCCGAGAGCTCTTTGCTGCGGACCAGGGCATAGGCCTGCGAC
>JACCQS010000166.1 GCA_013814015.1 Geodermatophilaceae bacterium
CGGGCGCGTTTGGCCGCTTTCCGGGCGCTGTGCAGCAGCTCGACGTTTCCGGAGGCGGTGGCTCGCTGCAGCCGGCGTGAGACCTTGCGATCGGCCCGCCCGGCCAACTTCGGCAGCACGGTGACTGGCTTGTCCGCCTCGTCAGTCAGCGGAGGTTGGCTGACCCAGGCAGCGAGCGCGTCGAGAAGCGCGAGATATCGCTGGCCGACCAACTCCGACTGCAGGCGCTTCCAGTGCTCGGTCTGCTCCTTGCCGAGTTCGGTGTCGATGCGAGCGCGGACCGGTCCCAGCACCATCTCCGCGGGCAGTTCGTCGAGCAGCCCCTCCAGGCGCGCGCGCAGAACCTGACGGTCGCGGACCTCCCCGAGAAGACCGGCGTACCAGCGCAGTTCGGCTTCCAAGTCAGCTGCCCCGTCCTCCTCGAAGAGTCGCTGGAAGGTTCGCAGGGTGCTGCGCAGCCGTCGGGCAGCGACGCGCGTCTTGTGGATCACCTCGGCCTGATCCCGCCGAAGGGCCAGGTCACCGGCCACCATGACCCGACGCTGCTCCGCCAGATAGGCCAGTACCGGTCCCGCCGCGCCCCCCACCGGCGTACCGGTCGGCTCTTCGCCAGCGGCGGTGCCGAGCACGCGTGCCAGCTTGGACGCGGCGGCTGCCGGACGGGCACCGGCCCGGCGTAGCCGCTTGCCGATCGCCGCCAGCAGTTGCTCGTTCCCGTGCCCGAGTTCGACCTCGACCTCACGCCAACTGATCGCGGTGGCAGCCTCCCCGCCGACCGAAGCGTGGACGTTGTCGTCGTCGATCTCGGCCAGCAGGTTCTTGTCGGCATCGAGCAACCGATGCACGCTGCGTTCGGTGGTCACGACCGCCACCGGCTCCAGCGGGCGCCCCCGAGTGACGCCCAGCAGCAACCGGGCGAGTTCGTCCGGGACGGACCCTCTCTGGCCGCCGCCCCCGCTGGGCGACCTGGCCCTGCCGCCCCTGCCGCCGCCCTTCTTGGCGACCCCGGCCCTGCCCTGATCGGGAAGTCTGATCTCCTCGCGCGCCGGCTTGTGCGGGACCTTCAACTGCCAGCCGGCATCGGTGCTGCCGGTACGCCGTCGCAGGGTCATCTCGGCCGCGAGCAGGTCGAGGTCGGCGGTATCGAAGTAATGGCTGCGCAGCTTCTCGGTGCGGGTCCGCACCGTCGCTCCCGGCGGAAGCAGTGCGGTCACGTCCGGTACGACGAAGTCGGCTTCGACGTCGAACTTGTCTTCGCGTTCGACCTGAGAGCCAATCATTTCCTCAGTTTGCCAGCCGGGCTCTGCTGCGCGGGACCTGCGCTCCCAACGAGCGCGAGCCAACAGGCGTCGGTTTCCGATACCGCCGGTGACTCCGGACATCTACCCACGTCGCCGACGGGGGAGGAGGCTCCGTACCCGTACGGAGTGCAGTCGGCCACGACCGGAACCGCGACGCCTCCCAGGAGGACGCGCATGAAGGCTGCCACCATCGAGTTCGGCATCCTCGGTCCGATCGAGGTTGCGGTGGACGGTCGGGCGCTGACGTTGGCCGGCGCCAAGCTCCGCACGCTGCTCGCCGTGCTGCTGCTGGCCGAGGGCCACTCCAGAACCGGGCAGCAGTTGATCCTCGAACTCTGGGGCGAGGAGCCGCCGCCGACTGCCACTGCCGCGCTCCAGGTGTACCTGTCGGGTCTGCGCAAGCTCCTGGGCGATCGACTGAGACGGGTCGGCAGCGGGTACCTGCTCGAGACGAAGGACGCCGAAGTCGACGCGGCCCGCTTCGTCACGATGACCGCGGAAGCCAGAACCCAACTTCAGGTCCGACCGGCGGAGGCGGTGAACGGATTCACTGCCGCCCTGGCGCTCTGGCGCGGCGAACCCTTGTCGGACACGAGTGATACACCGTCGGTTCTAGCGGCCCGAATCCAACTCGAGGAGCGGAGGCTGTCCGCCATCGAAGACCGGGCCAGGGCTCAGCTCGGCCTCGGACGGCACAACGAGGTGGTGAATGAGCTGCTCGGCTTCGTCGCGGCAAATCCGACCCGAGAGCGCCTCGTCGGGCAGCTCATGATCGCCTTGTATCGCTGTGGCCGAGACAGTGACGCGACCAGGACCTACGCCGCCCTCGAGAATGCCCTGCGCACACATCTCGGAGTGCAGCCCTCGGCGGAGACATCGGCCCTGGCCGCGGCGATCAGGCGGCACGACCCCACGATCAGTGCGCCTTCCATGCTGCCCATCCCGGCGACCAGATTCGTCGGCCGCCGTCAGGAACTCGATCACTTGGAACTGCTGCTGGGCGCCAATCGACTGTTGACCCTGGTCGGGGCGGGAGGAAGCGGAAAGACCCGTCTCGCCCTGCAACTCTCCCGGGACATCGGGGCCGTACAGCATCCCGACGGGGTCCACTTCGTCGAACTCGCCGGCCCCGTGGACGGTGGCTCCGTTCTCGCTCGGATCGCGAGCGCCATCGACCTGCGAGAACTCCCCGGGGAAGCCCTGCTGGACTCGGTTGTCGCCCGCCTGCGCAACGCCCGAGCGCTTCTGGTGCTGGACAACTGCGAGCACGTCGCGTCGGCCGTCCACGCCGTGGTCCCTGTGTTGCTGGCTCGCTGCAGCGCCGTGCGGATCCTGGCCACCAGCCGGGAGAGCCTGGGGGTCGAGGGCGAACATCTGGTGCCCGTGGGTGGTCTCTCGTTGCCGGCCGAGGGGGATCGGTATGAGATCGCCGTACGGGCCGACGCCGTACGGCTGCTCGGCGCGCGGGCCGCGGCCGCGCGCAGCGGGTTCCGGATCGATGAGGCCACCATCGGCTCCGCGGTTGCCGTGTGCCGACGGTTGGACGGGCTACCGCTGGCCATCGAGCTCGCGGCAGCGCGGCTACGCGTGTTGTCACTGGGCGAGATCGAGCAGCGGCTGGACCGCCAACTGAGCCTGCTGTCCAACGTCTCACGAGCCGCCCCGGACCGGCACCGGACGATCCGGGCGACCATCGACTGGAGCTACGACCTGTTGGACCCCGAGGAACGGGTTCTGTTCGCCCGGCTCGGCGCCTTTGTGAACGGTTGCACCCTCGAGGCGGCTGAGTACGTGGGTCGCCACCAAGCGGCGGACCCTGAAGATGCCGGGGCAACGATCGTGGACACGCTGGCTCGCCTGGTGGACAGGTCCATGCTGGTTCCAGAACATTCGACAGATTCGACCCGCTTCCGGATGCTGGAGACGATCCGTGAGTACGCCCATGAACGGCTGGTCAATTCCGCCGAGTCGGGCGCGGTCCAAGCCCGCCATGCTGCGTACTGCCGCGCGCTGATCGAGTCCGCGCCGCAGTTCGGTGGGGACGATCACGCGCTCTGGATGCGGCGGTTCGGCATTGAGCTGGACAATTTCCGGGCTGCGATGGAATGGGCCGTCACCCAGGACCCGGTGCATGAGGACGCTCTGGCCATCGCGACGCCACTGTGGTGGTACTGGTGGGCCTCGGGTCAGATGCGAGAGGGCAAGCAATGGTTGCTGCGGATTCTCGACGCCTCGCAAGGATGCTTGCACCCATTGCGAGGGGCCGCGTTGCGCGCCGCAGCTGCCTTGGCCCGCAACAGCGGTGAGTTGACGCAGGCGCGGGCCTTGGGTGAGCGCGCCCTCGTCGCCCATCAGGAACTGGGGGACCCCAAGGGCTTGGCGATGGCTTGGAACAACCTGTGCATGACCGCGACCGGACAGCGCGACTTCGAAGCTGCGCTCGAGTACGTACAGCAGTCCGGCAAGCAGGCCGAGGCGATCGGTGACCCACGCGGTCTCGCCGTCGCTGCGAACAACGGCGCAATCGTGTTGCGCTGCATGGGGCGCTTGGACGAGGCGGCGTCCGGCTTCGAAGATGCACTCGATCGGTTCCGGTCCTTGGGCGACGTCCGAGGGGAGGCGGCCGCCGTCGGAAACATCGGTGTTGTGGCCCGGCGCCGAGGGAACTCGGAGATGGCTCGCCGGATGGCTCTGGACAGCCTGCGCCGCTATCACGAACTCGATCTCGAAGAAGGCGAACTGGACGCGCTAGAAGCGCTGGCCTGCCTCGACGTCGCGCAGGACCGTCCGGCGGCCGCGCTGCGCCTGTTGCTGCTCGCCGATCGGGAGCGGCGAGCCCTGGGGGCACCGATCTTCGTACCCGACGAGAGCGACGATCGTGACGCCGCGCTGCAGTCTGCGCGCAGCACCCTCGATCCGACGGCGCTGGCGGACATATCTGCCGCGGTCGGGAGCCTGGACCTCAGTGCCACCGTGAGAGCACTGCTTCTTTAGGTTTTCTTTGTTGGCCTGGCCCAACCTCGCAATCGGTACCCACCCGAGCGAGGAGCCACCATGACCGTGACCCGGAACGACGTTTCCGCACCACGCCGCCAGCCGGCAGTCAAGCTGCGACGCCGAGCGTGGCAGGTGGCCGGAATCCTGATGGCGGTGATGCTCGCCCTCGGCGCGTGCGGCGGCTCCTCCGACGACGAATCCGGCAGCGCCGGCAACTCCGACGGCGCGGACAGCGCGACGATGACGTCCTCGAACGCCGATCCGACCCAAGATGCCGACGCGAGCACCGGGTCGGCCGCCTCCGGTGCTCCCACTGACACCGACTTCTGCTCCTTGGTCACCAAGGACGAGGCGGAGACCGCGGTCGGTGGCTCGGTCCAGGAGGGGACGTCTGTCGGCGAGATGCAGGTCTTGGGCCTGGTCGGCAGCTGCGTCTACAACGGCACCGACTCGACCCTGGGCGCCACCACGGTCGTGAACATCATCATGCTCGGCACGACGGTTCCTCGATCACTCTTCGACACCGAAATCCTCGGCGACTTCGCCGACGGTGAGCAGATCTCGGGTCTCGGCGAGGTCGCCTTCGCCGCTCCCGGCCTGGTGGTCGTCTTCGACCAGGGGCTCGTCCTTACCCTGCAGATCCTGGCCGGACAGGTCCCCGCCGACACGACGGTCATCGTCGAGCTGCTGCGTACCGCCCTGGACCGCGCCGACGCCCTGAGATGACCAGCCCCGGCCATCCGGACCAGACGACGCACACCTGAGGAGAGACGAATGCCAGGCACCCGCTTCGACAGCAACTACGACCGAGCCTTCGACCTACCAGCGGTCCTCGAGCATCCTGGGCCTCCCGACGGCAGCGACGTAGAACTCAACCCACAGCCGATCCCGCCCGGCCTGGACGCCGACGTCGGGGAGCCGCTGACCTCGGCGGCTCCCGAGGCGCCCCGCATCAGTAACTCCTCGATCATCATCGTCGGGGGGACCGAGGGACCGATCCGGGTTCAAGCGGCGGAGGACTCCCTGGACGGCTGACCGCCGCCGCCGACGTCGCCCCGCTCGATAGGGTCGGCGCCTGGCAAGGGTGGGAGTGGCATGTCGACCGTCGACTGGTTCCTCAGCGCATCCGAGCGGGGGAACGAGGCATCGAAACTGCCGCTGTGGTCCGACGGCAACCTCGTCGTGCCCCGAGTGCACGGCGCGGCCTACTTCGACCGGCTGGTCACCGCGGTGGAGGGTCTCGATGCCGGAGACCAGCTTTTCTTCACCGACTGGCGGGGCGACCCGGACGAGCGGCTGCGTCCTGAAGGTCCGACAGTGGCCGAACTGTTCTGCTCGGCGGCCAGTCGTGGCGTGATCGTCAAGGGGCTGATGTGGCGCTCGCACTCGGACAAGATGGGCTACAGCGAGGAGGAGAGCCGCCATCTCGGAGACGAGGTCGAGGCCGCCGGCGGTGAGGTGCTGCTCGACCAGCGGGTACGCA
>JACCQS010000167.1 GCA_013814015.1 Geodermatophilaceae bacterium
AGCACGGCGCCAACGCTGCGACCCTCCCGCGCCGCTCGGTCCCGCACGATCTGCAGCACATCGTCATCGACGGTCAGGGTAGTGCGCATGCATCAGATGCTAACGCATCATTTCCCGTTGCGCCCTAGGTGCTCACCGACCAGCCCAACGGCCGACTCCTGGATCGTGGTCATCGGGTCCTACGTCCCCAACCCGTCCGCCGCGCAGGACGGTGAACGGACACCAGCATCGAAGCCGAGGAGATCCTCCCGACCCCAGCACCGGCCAGCCCGTACGGGTGGGCGCGTTCAGCGCTACTGTTTCACACGGCAGTCAGCGCAGAGGCCGAAGATCTCCAGGGTGTGACTCACCTCGGTGAAGCCGTGCTCGTCGGCCATCTTGTCCGCCCAACGCTCGACGGCCGGACCAGCGACCTCGATCGTGTGCCCGCAGTCGCGGCAGACCAGGTGGTGATGGTGTACGTCGCTGCACTTGCGGTAGACCGATTCACCGTCCGCGGTCTGGATGACGTCGACCTCGCCGGCGTCGGCAAGGGTCTGCAGGGTGCGGTAGACCGTGGAAAGCCCGATCCCATCTCCTTGGCTGCGCAGCAGGTGGTGGATGTCTTGAGCGCTGCGGAATTCGCTCAGCTCGCCGAGCAGTTCGGCGATGGCCGTTCGCTGCCGGGTTGCTCGTACGACAGTCGGAGTCGCCATTGGCCTCATCCTACGTGGACAGGCTTCGACGCCGGATCACCGAACGCGCAGCCTCCAGCACGCTGAAGAGTACGAAGACCGCAATCGCCAGCAAGACGATCGTGCCGCCGGAGGGCGTGTCGCTGTAGTAGGACAGCGACACTCCGAAGACCGACACGAGCACGCCGATCAGGACACCGAGCAGCACGGTCTGCCGAAAGCTGCGGGCCACCAACTGCGCCGAGGCGATCGGCAGGATCATCAGGGCGCTGTTCAGCAGCAGGCCGATGACCCGCATCGACACCACCACCGTCATCGCGGTCACGACGGCCAGCAGCACATTGAGGCGCAGCACCGGCAGTCCGGAGGCCTGCGCGTACTCCTCGTCGTTGCTCACCGCGAAGAGATACCTCGCCAATCCGAGGGTCACGGCCAGCACCAGCACGCACAGGACGCCGAACACGACCAGATCGGAGGTGGTCGTCGTCGTGATCGCACCGAACAGGTACGCGTTCAGGTTTCCCGGCGTGCCCCCGGGCGCTTGGGAGATGATCACCACCCCGCCGGCTATCCCGCCGTAGAACAGGATCGCCAGGGCGATGTCACCACTGGTCCGGCCGCGCGCCCGAATCAACTCGATGGCCAGCGCTCCGAGAACCGCCACCGCAAGTGCTGTGAGCACCGGGGCCTGGCTGGTCAGAACTCCGATGGCAACCCCAGCCAGCGCCACGTGCCCCAGTCCGTCTCCGATGAGGGCCAGCCGACGTTGGACGAGGTAGACCCCGACGGTTGGCGCGGTCAGGCCGACGAGGAATGCGGCGATCAGCGCTCGCTGCATGAAGTCGAAGTCCAGGAAGTCGAGCACGGTCAATGCTCACCCCAGCCACGGCGAGTCTGGGCTTGCGCCGGGCCGCTCATCGCTTCTCGGTCGTGATCGACCAACGCATGCCGGGGCGCCCGGGATGCGCGCCGTGCGGATCCTGGTGCTCGCAGTCCGGCTCGAACTCCTGGACCGTCGCGTCGGCGCCCGGCCGTCCGTGGTCTCCGCCGCTGTGCGCGCGCTCTTGCAGCGGCATTCCGTCGTAGCTGATCCGCCCAGCCTCGACGACGACCGTTCGGGTGATCAGCCGACGCAACTCCCCGAGTTCGTGGGTGACCAGGAGCACGGTGGTTCCACCGGAAACGAGCGCGGCCAACGTCTCGGCGAGGACCGCGCGGCTCTCCGTATCCACGCCCGCGGTCGGTTCGTCCAAGACCAGGATGTCCGGCTCGCCGGCCAGCGCGCGGGCGATCAGGACCCGGCGCTGCTGTCCGCCGGACAGGGTGGCGACCGAGTCCCCCGCGCGGTCGGTCAGCCGTACCGTCGCGATGGCCGCGCGGATCGCCGCCCGGTCCGAGGGCGAGAACGGTCGGGCAAAACCCTTGCGGGCCAGGCGCCCCGATGAGACAACCTCGGTAACCGTCGACGGGATCCCGCTGACCACGGTGTGGCTCTGCGGCACGTACCCGAGCCGGTGCCATTTCCGGAAACTGGCCTGCGGCCTCCCGAACAACTCGACCGTTCCGTCCAAGACCTCGGCCAGGCCCAGGATGCCGCGGATGAGCGTCGACTTGCCGGCTCCATTCGAGCCGAGTACGGCCACGGCGTCCCCGGTGAAGAGGCTGAAGTCGGCCTCGCGCAGGACCGGACGCTGGTCATATCCGATGGAGGCACCGCGCAGGCCTACCACGGGCTCTAGCTGCACAGGCTCTAGCTGTACTGGTTCTAGCTGCACGGCTGGCCGGCTCTGAGAGCTTCGAGATTGGACCGCATCAACTCGAGGTAATCCGAGCCGTCGGATTCGTCGGTCAAGCCTTCGATCGGGTCGAGTACGGCGGTATCGGCGCCCGATTCCGACGCCACGGTCTCTGCGATCGCGGGGCTGACCAACGTCTCGAAATATATCGTCTGGACGTTGTTGTCTCTCACGAAGGACGCGATATCGGCGAGATCGGCCGCTGCGGGCTCCTCCTCCGGGGTGAGACCGGTGATGCCGACCTGGGTGAGCCCGTAGGCATTGGCGAGGTAACCGAAGGCGTTGTGACTGGTCACGAGATTCTCATTCTCGCAGTTGGCCAGGCCGTCGCGCAGTTCCGCGTCCAGTTCGTCCAGCTGAGTGCGTAGCGAGGCCGCGTTCTCCGCGAAGGTCGAGGCGTTGTCGGAGTCGATCTCGCCGAGCCGGTCGGCCAATGCATCGGCTACGTCGGCCAGTCGTGCGGGGTCTAGCCAGAAGTGCGGGTCGGTACCACCTTCTTCGGCGTTTTCTTCCCCCTCCTCGATCGGCGTGTAGGTCAGGTCGAGATCGGCGTGCTCTGCCGCGTCGAACGCCAGGGATCCGGCTTGCTGTTCGACCGCCTCGTCGACGGCCGGCTGGAAGTCGGACAGGTAGACGACAAGGTCGGCCTCGGCTACCGCCGCGACATTCCGCGGGCTGAGTTCCAGATCATGCGGCTCGGCGCCGGGTGGCGTCAGACTCGAGACCTCGACGATGTCTCCGCCGACCTGTTCGGAGATCCATTGCAGCGGATAGAACGAGGCCTGGATTGTGACTCCCGCGGCCTCGGCGGCAGAGTCGCAACCGGTGCTGCCTGCGGCGAGCAGGGCAGCCGAGGCCGTCGCGGCCAGGATTCGACGGGTGCCGCTGTTCTTCATGGTGGCCATCCTGGCCGTAATGAGGATGATTGTCAAAATGAATAAGGACGGACGGCGTGGGGACGACAGACCCTAGACTCTGTGCGTGTCCCGCAGTCGCCGCTGGCCCTGGCTCTCGTCGGTGTGTCGTTGACCTGCCTGATAAGCGCTTGCTCGCAACCGGTTCCAGCGCCAACTGACTTCGGCCCGGAGACTGTCACGTGGACGCAGTTGCCCCCGCCGATCACCGTCCCGGTGGACCTGGCCCGGTAGGCGGTCCTCATGGCGGCCCTCGATTTCAGCGATCTCGCGCCGGATACTGCGCCCGACCGAGACGTCGTGAAGCGCGCGCTCGCCTCGGCCGAGCAGGTGTCGGTGGCCGGCCCGGTCAGTGCGCTCGGTGCCGTCCTGGTCGCCCTGCACCGGCGCGACCGGCTCGACATCGGGGTTGCCTGGATCCCGAGTTCGGATCCGCTTGCCTCCGGTCTTGCCCGTACGTGGGGAGTCGAGCCAGCCGGCAATCTGAGCGGAGAATCGCCCAGAACCCTGGGCCTGATCCGCGATGATCAGGGAGGTGTGCTCCTGGCTCGCGGTCGGGTCATGTCCGTGCCGGACGAGTCCGGCGCACGCCGGACAACTCGTGCCCGCTTCGGAGCGCAGATCTACCATGACGATCAGCGCATCGCCGACGGCGAGATCATGCGGGTCGACGTACGTCCCGATTGGTCCGGCGTCGACACCCTCACCGTCAACGTGCACAAACAACTCTGGCGGCGGGGTGAGATCAGCCACGGGAGGGCCATCCAGGTCGCCTGCGATGGGGCCCTGATCGAGATCGACGGCGTGCCCTTCGCCCGTCCGATGACGAAGTGGACCTGGTACGCCGACCCGCGGCTGCGCTGGACCCTGATCAGCGCCTGAGCGACACGGCTGGTTGATCCGTTGCGGGGTGGCCCAGACGTGTTCCGAAACGACCGAGATGGGTCCACCATGCAGTCGTCAGGACCCCGAACTTGTGGAGGTGAC
>JACCQS010000203.1 GCA_013814015.1 Geodermatophilaceae bacterium
CCCAAGAGGAGCCACCACCGCCATGCCGACCTCCGTCACCATGCCCCAGCTGGGCGAGAGCGTCACCGAGGGCACGGTCACCCGTTGGCTGAAGCAGGAGGGTGAGGAGGTCCAGGCCGACGAGCCGTTGCTCGAGGTCAGTACCGACAAGGTGGACACCGAGATCCCGGCGCCAGCCAGCGGGGTGCTTCAGAAGATCATGGTCGCCGAGGACGAGACCGTTCAGGTCGGTGCCGAACTGGCGATCATCGGCGATGCCGGCGAGTCCGACTCCTCCGGTCAGCACAACCAGACGCAGTCCGCACCCACTGAGCAGCCAACCCCCGAGCAGGCGGCACCCGAGCAGCAGGGAACCGACGACGCCGCACCCGAGCCGCCAGCACCTGACCAAGCCCAATCCGAGCCCGAGCAGGCGCAATCGCAGGACACTCAGGCGGCTCCCTCCGATCAGGCCCCGGCGGAGCCCACCGGGCAGGATCAGGAACAACCGCCCGCGGCTGGCGCCTCGCCATCGCAGTCCGTCGATGGAGCTGCCGGCGGCTCCGCGACCGGTACGCCGGTGACGATGCCCGCGTTGGGAGAGAGCGTCACCGAGGGCACGGTCACCCGCTGGCTCAAGGCGGTGGGCGACAGTATCGAGGCCGATGAGCCGCTGGTGGAGGTCAGCACCGACAAGGTCGACACCGAGATCCCCGCGCCGACCAGCGGCACCCTGCTGTCCATCGCGGTCAGCGAGGACGAGACCGTTCAGGTCGGCGCCGAACTCGCCGTCATCGGTTCCGCCGACGCAGGAGCGGAGTCCGCGGGCGCTGAGCCGCAAGCCACGGCGGCTGCCGAACCGGAGGCTGCCGAACCGGAGGCTGCCGAACCGGAGGCTGCCGAACCGGAGGCTGCCGAACCGGCACCGGCCCCACGCGAGGATGTCGAGGCAGCTCCCGACGCGGCCGCGCCCAGCGAAGCGCCAGCCAGCCCACCATCGCAAACGTCGCAGACGAGCCAGCAGCCGGAGGCAGCGCAAGCCGTTGCCGCCGAGCCATCACCGGCGCCTCAGGGTCCCGGTCGGGGCGAACAACCGCCGGCATCGGGGATCTCAGCGCAAGGAGCGAGCGCGAGCACCGATGGCGGCGCGTACGTCACGCCGTTGGTCCGCAAGCTGGCCAACGAGCACAAGGTGGACCTGTCCTCGATCACTGGCACCGGAGTCGGCGGACGGATCCGCAAGCAGGACGTTCTCGAAGCGGCCAGCGGCCGGGCCCAACCGGCCGCGACCGGACCGACCGCGCAGGCCCCGGCTGCAACAGCGGCATCCTCGACAGCACCGACACGAAGGGAACCCGAGTCGGAGCCGAGCAAGCGAGGGCGGACCGAGAAACTGACTCGGCTGCGTTCGCTGATCGGCCGCCGCATGATCGAGTCCTTGCAGGTCAGCGCCCAACTGACCACTGTGGTCGAGGTCGATCTCACTCGGGTGGCACGACTGCGCGACCGGGTGAAGAACGATTTCGCCGCCCGCGAAGGCGTCAAGCTGTCTTTTCTGCCGTTCTTCGCACTTGCGGCTGTCGAGGCACTCAAGGCGCATCCGATGGTGAACTCGTCCATCGACTCCGAAGCCGGGACAATCACCTATCACGACGGTGAGAACCTCGGAATCGCCGTGGACACCGAGCGTGGCCTGCTCGTTCCGGTGATCCACAACGCCGGTGATCTCAACCTGAGCGGCATCGCCCGCAAGATCTCCGACCTGGCCGAGCGGACTCGCAACAACAAGGTGACTCCGGACGAACTCGGTGGCGGAACGTTCACGCTTACCAACACCGGCAGCCGAGGTGCCCTGTTCGACACGCCGATCATCAACCAGCCGCAGGTGGCGATCCTCGGAACGGGCACCGTTGTCAAGCGACCGGTGGTGGTTGACGACCCGGACCTGGGGGAGATCATCACCGTCCGCTCGATGGTCTACCTCGCCCTGACCTACGACCACCGGATCGTGGACGGGGCAGATGCCGCCCGCTTCCTGACGACGACGAAGGAGCGACTCGAGGCCGGGGACTTCGAATCCTCCCTGGGATTGTCCTGATCGAGCGTCAGGCACGGGCGCACGGGTGAGCCGGTGAAGGTCGCCATCACCGGCGCTTCCGGGCTGATCGGTTCCGCACTGAGTGCTGCGCTGCGCAGCGACGGCCACCACGTCGTCCCGCTGGTGCGGCGCAATCCCCGCTCGGCCGACGAGGTTCAGTGGGATCCGGCTGCGCGACGCTTGGACCCGGTCGCCCTGGCCGATGTCGACGGGGTTGTGCACCTCGCCGGCGCGGGCATCGCCGACAAGCGCTGGACCGAGGCTCGTAGGCGCGAGGTGCTCGAAAGCCGAGTCGACGGTACGACGACTGTTGCCCAGGCGTTGGTGGGTGCACAGCCACGGCCGCGTTTCTTGATCTCGGCCTCGGCGGTCGGTTGGTACGGCGATACCGGGGACCGGCCGGTCGACGAGTCGGAATCTGCTGGCGCGGGCTTCTTGGCCGAGGTCTGTCGGCGCTGGGAGGCAGCGGCGCGGCCGGCCGTGGATGCCGGGGTACGAGTCACCTTTCCGCGTACCGGTTTGGTGCTCTCCCGGCGCGGTGGACTTATGGGCCGGTTACTTCCGCTGTTCAAGCTGGGTCTGGGCGGCAGGCTCGGGTCGGGTCGGCAGTACTGGCCATGGATCAGTCTTTCCGACGAGGTGTCCGCGTTGCGATTTCTGATCGCGTCGGATCTGTCCGGGCCGGTCAATCTCACCGGCCCCGAGCCGGTGACCAATGCGGAGTTCACCGAGACTCTGGGCTCGGTGCTGGGCCGTCCGACACTCGCCGCCGTGCCGGGATTCGCCCTGAAACTGGTGATCGGCGACTTTGCCGAGGAAGGCGTCCTGGCCGGTCAGCGGGCCATCCCAGGCGTCCTGACCCAGGCCGGGTTCGACTTCGCCCATCCGAACCTGCGTGGGGCACTCGAAGCGATCATCGCTTCTTGACCGCGTCAGTCCACCCGCTGGGCGGTGTGGATGCGCCAGCCGCCCTCGCTGCGGATCAGCGTCATGGCCACCACAGCCGGCGCACGTCCCGCATGGCTTGCCAGGGCTGCGGCGCGCGTGTCGACCGCGGGAACGGTTTCGTAGTCGCCGAACTCATCGGTGATCTGCAGGGTGGCCAGGTCGTCGTCCACCGAAACCTCGAGAACCTCGAGCACCCGTGGCGTGAAGCCGCGAAGGACCTGCCCAGCGTCGGTCAGTCGGAACAACTCGGTCGTGTCGGCGGCCAACTGTGGGCTGTCTGCCGTGAACACCTGATCGAGTAGCGCGGCGGCGCCGGTCCCGAAAGCGACGGCGCGGCGCTCGTAGAGCAGGTTCAACAATTCGACCCAGGCCGCTGGCGTGTTGGGTATGGCCTGCTCGTCGATGCCGCTGTTCACAGGATCGGTCTCAGGTCCAGCGGCAGTCCCGGGCCGAGTCATCTCGCCGAGGAGTCCGCCAGCTTGTGCTGGCACGGATTCCGGCGCGCCCCCACCAAGGCCGAGGACGATGACACTCAGGATCGCCAACCCGACGAAGGCCGCGACGACAGCGCGGCGTGGTAGGAACCGCGTGGCGGAGCGCGACCTCGACGCGGCGCCTAGACCGATGCCACGTGCTGGGTTCCGTACGGCGTCGCGTTGCCGTTCCCGCTCGCGACGAGTAGTAGGCGTTGCGGCGTGGCGAGCGGAACTTCCGCGGCGCACTTCGCCGGCGATGTCCAAGGGTGGGGAACCACGCGATGCGGTGTCCGACCGCCCGTCCGGACCCGCAACCTCTCTGCCGGCATCGCCGACCCTTGCCCTTGAGTCCCTTGAGTCTGCATCCAGGAGGGGCGGCAGGTCCGGCCAAATGTAGGCGCCCGCCAGGTGCAGCGGTGCTGGCTCGACCGAATCGCGCACGTCGGCTGCGAAGGCCTGAGCACTCCCCCGATGCCTGGGCTGCTCGGAAAGGCCGCGGGCGATCACGTCGGCCAATGGCGAAGGCGTGCTGGCGCGCAGCGGCCGCAGGTCGACGCCGCAACCCTCGGCAGCCAGCTGCCAGGTGTCCGCACCGCTTCCCGCGGCCCATGGCGGGCGCCCGGTAAGCGCGTGGAACCCGATTGCGGCGACACCGAACACGTCCGAGGCCTTCGTGACGGGCCCGCCCCGGGCCACGGATGGATCGAGGTACTCGAGCCGGACCGTTCCCCGTGTGGTCGCATCCAGGCCCTGCCAGATCCCGACATCGGTCAGCACGGGCCGGCCGTCGGAAGTGACCACGACAGCGGTCGGGGTGAGGTTGCCGTGCAGTAGGCCGGCGTCGTGGGCGGCACCGAGCGCATCGGCCACCGGAGTCAGAAGGGTGACCACCTCGGCACCGCTCAGGACGTCTCGCTCGGTGAGCAGCGCCGCCAGGCTGACCCCGGGAACGAACTCCTGGACCAGGACCACTCGGGACCCGTCCCGGCGCAGGTCGAGCAAGCGCGCCACATGCGGGTGTGTGAAGTCGTGCAGTCGGGAACAGCTCAAAACGTCGGCGTCGACGCTTTCGCCGGTGAGCCACTTGAGCGCGACCTCGGGCCCGCCGCTGTCGGGCTGGGCGCGCCAGACCTCACCGGTCGCACCGAAACCGACGAGTTCGATCAAGGTGTATCCCTCGAGGCTTCGCTGCATGCGACTGCACGCTA
>JACCQS010000235.1 GCA_013814015.1 Geodermatophilaceae bacterium
TGGGCGCCGCTAGTACCGTCGTCGGCTATTGATCGGTGGGCACGGCACCTGACAGGTCAGGACTGGCTCGGGCTGAAGGAGCTGGTCCGCTCCAGCCCTGCAGCGCGGCCCTTGCCGGCGATGACCAAAGCCATCTTGGCGCTGGCCTCGTCGATCATCTCGTCACCGAGCATGGCCGAGCCCTTCTTGCCGCCGGCCTCTGAGGTGGCGTGGTCGTAGGCGTCGAGGATGAGTTCGGCGTGGTCGTAGTCCGCCTGTGCGGGGGCGTAGATCTGGTTGGCCGCGTCGATCTGGCCGGGGTGCAGCACCCATTTACCGTCGAAGCCCAGCATCGCCGAGCGTTTCGCGACCTCCTCAAAGGCAGCCACATCGCGTACCTGCAGGAACGGCCCATCGATCGCATGTACGCCGCGGGCCCGGGCGGCCATCAGGATCTGCATGAGGATGTAGTGGAACGGGTCACCCGGGTAGTCGGGGTGCAGGGCGCCGACTACGAGGGACTTCATGTTGATGCTGGCCATGAAGTCAGCCGGGCCGAAGATGATCGCCTCGATGCGTGGACTGGCGAAGGCGATGTCGTTGACGTTGATCAGGCCCTGGGCGGTCTCGATCTGGGCTTCGATCCCGATCCTGCCGACCTCGAGGCCATTGGTCTTCTCGATCTGGGTGAGCAGGATGTCCAGCGCCTGAACCTGTGCCGCGTCGGCGACCTTGGGCAGCATGATGCAGTCCAGGTTCGCGCCGGCACCTTCCACGACCTCGATCACATCTCGATAGGTCCAGTGCGTGGTCCAGTCGTTCACCCGCACGACGCGCAGCCGCTTCCCCCAGCCACCTTCGTTCAGCGCTGCGACGATGTTCTTGCGGGCACCGGGCTTGGCCAGCGGCGCACAGGCATCCTCGAGATCCAGAAAGACCTGATCGGAGCTCAGGCTCTTGGCCTTCTCGAGGAACCGGGGGCTGCTGCCAGGCACGGCCAGGCACGAGCGACGGGGACGCAGGTCTGCCATGGACGGCTCTCCTCAACGACGTGGGACCCGGACGTTATGCGCATAACGTCTCGATCCGACCAGCATTTCCGGCACGTTATGCGCATAACGTGCGGGAGTTTGTCCTTCCGACTTTATGGGGTGAACTGCTCCGGGATCGCCACTTCGGCCGGGTGATCTCCGGCACGCACGACCAGTGCAACGCCCAGGACGACCAAGACCAAACCCGGCAACGCAAGCACGGGAGGGACCTGGTCGACGAGGATCAGCGCGAACAGTGTGGCGCCGGGGACCTCCAGCAGCAGGACCAGACCCACCACGGTCGGGCCGACCTGGGGCACGACCAGGTTGAACACGGTGTGTCCCAATAGCTGGGCGGCCACCGTGATAGCCAGGATGAGCAACCAGTCGCGCAATTCGAAACCGACCAGCGGTACGCCGGCGAGGAGCGCGACACTACCCAGCAGCGCCGCGCAGACCCCGTAGCAGCAGATCGAGTACGTCGTGGTGCTGATCTCCTCGCGTACCCGAGCACCGATCAGCACGTACCCGGCGGCGAAGACGCCACCGGCCAAGGCAAGGCCGTCGCCGAGCACCGCCCGCGCAGAGACCGTCACGTCGACCCCGGCAATCACGCCGGTCCCGACGACCGCCAGGAACAGCCCGAGCCAGGCGATCCGCGGCATCCGCTGCCCGGCGATGCTCGCCGCCAGCGCGGTCCAGATCGGGGTGGTGCAGACCAGAGCCGTGGCAGTCGAGACTGAGGTGAGTGTGATGCTCGGAATCCAGGTTCCGAAGTGTGCGGCGAGAAGGGCCCCCGCCAAGGCACAACGACCGATCAGAGCCGGACCCAGTGCTCGGAACTCCGCGCCCCGACGTAATAACCCGCCGGGTACGAGGAAGGCGGCACCGAGGGCCGTACGCCAGAAGCCCAGAGCCAAGGCCGGGGCGACGAGCAGGGCCGTCAGCGGTGCGGAGAGGGAAACACCCACGACGCCGAGGAGCAGCAGCGCCCAGGACGCACGGCTCGGCCGGCGAACCGTCCAGCCCGATGCCGACGCCGGCCCGGGACCTCCCCCTTCCACGAACGGAGTCTGTCACCGGGCAACCACCCGTCGGCTAGATCTGGTAGACGAACACCGATCCGGCTACCCCGTGGCCGAGCGCTCCGATCGCGATGGTCCCCGTATCCGCGGCCACCGCCTGGCCGAACTGCTCTCGTTCGGTGACCGGATCCGGAGGAGTGAGTCTGGCGCGCTGCGTCCACGTCGTACCAGAGCGCGTGTAGACGTAGGCCGACCCCGTCCATAGCCACCTGCCCATCGGGGCGTTGGCGGGTGGTCTGATCGGGAACGCATATTCGATCCTGACCGCACTCTGGATGGCAGCGGCCGGTTCATTCCTCGCCGCTCTTCCCGTCGCCTTCTCACCGCTGATCGGGATGCGGAAGCTTCCTGACGAACTCGACGCGCAGCGGGACTGAGCGACCCAGCCAGACGCCGGTGGACCACCAAGGAGGTTAGGCTCGCCGACGTGCTCGGAGACCGCACGACAGAGGCCACCGACGCGGCGGCGGCGCTCGAAGCCGCTATGAAAACCGGCGGGGTGGTGTGGCTCGGGCCGGTCGATGCCATCGCAGGAACCAGTGCAGTCCCGCCCACGACCGGGCCGGTCTGGTATGTCTGGTCCGGCGGGGCGTGCTACCTGCTGACCGGTCCAGGCGAACAAGTCCTCCCCGGAATCGTCCATGGCGGCCGGTGCCGGGTGACCGCGCGTAACACCGCCGGCGGCCGAGCTATTACCTGGACGGCGACCGTCGAAGCCGTCGATCCAGCTGGACCGGATTGGGCGACCATCGCTCCCAAACTGGCCGCCGGACGACTCAACGGCGGAGATCCGGTGGCGGTGCTCCCGACCTGGCCAGGGCGCCTGATCATCTTCTGTCTGCGCCCGACCGGTGCGTTCGACACGGCCGAGACCGGCTTCCCGGACGTCAGCCACGCGGCGGCACCCCTGCCGAGCCCAGCCACGACGGCGTACCGGATGCCGTCGGACATCACCCGACGCTGGCGACGCCGCCGGGCGTTGAACAACAACCAGCCCTGACCGATCGACAACAGCGCCGGACCACCGTCGAACAGATCCCGAGCAACGCTACGGCGCGACGGTCGCGCAAACGCCGCCGTTGTCCACCCCACCGGTAGCCTTCCGGCTCGTGACGACGACAACAAAGGTGTACGTCGCGCAGCTCGCCCGCTTGTACGTCTTCGATCCCAACGGTGACCGGGTGGGTCGTGCGCGCGATGTCGTCGTGGCTCTGCGGCTGGGATCGGTGCCGCCGCGGGTCCTGGGTCTACTGGTCGAGATCGCGGGTCGTCGCCGGATCTTCGTCCCGATCGGGCGGGTGAACGGGATCGACAGCAGCGCCGTGCGACTGGGCACCGGGATGCTCAACCTGCGGCGTTTCGAACAGCGCGCCGGCGAGACCCTCGTGCTCGGCGAGCTGATAGACCGGTCGGTGACGCTGGACGACAACCTCGCCAGAGGCATCGTCGTGGATGCGGCGATGGAGTTGACCCGCGGAAACGAGTGGCTGCTCACTCGGCTCGGCGTGCAGGAAACCGGACGCCTGGGTCGTCGCCGAGGACGAGTCCGCCAGTTGGCCTGGGACGAGGTCACCGGACTGGCACTGATCGAGCACGGCCAGAGCACCGAGACTCTGCTGGCCAGCATGCGCGGGTTGAACCGAGCCGACCTGGCTGCGGAGTTGATGGACCTGCCCAACAAGCGGCGTCAGGAGGTCGCCGAGTCATTGGACGACGACAGTCTGGCCGACGTACTGGAGGAGCTGCCCGAACTCGACCAGGTCTACATCCTCGGGAGGCTGACCGATGAACGGGCCGCCGACGTTCTCGAGGCCATGGACCCTGATGACGCCGCGGACCTGCTCGGTGAACTGCCTGCATCCGAACAGCAACGCCTGCTCGCCCTCATGCTGCCGAACGAGGCCGAGCCGGTACGCCAACTGCTTGCCTACTCCGAGGACACCGCGGGGGGAATCATGACCAGCGAGCCGGTCATCCTGGCACCTGACTCCACCGTCGCCGAGGCGCTGGCCCGGTTGCGGGACCCGGAGTTGACTCCTGCCCTGGCGACCCAGGTGTACGTCTGCCGACCACCCTCGGCGACACCGACCGGCCGCTTCCTGGGGCTGGCCCATGTCCAACGGCTGCTGCGCGAACCTCCATCGACGCTGGTCAGCGGGATCGTCGACGATAACGTCGAGCCGATCACGCCGCAGGCGCCGCTGACCCAGGTGACCCGGTACCTGGCGAGGTACAACCTGGTGGCGGCTCCGGTCGTCGATGACCAGAACCGGCTGGTCGGCGCGGTCTCCGTCGACGACGTCCTCGACCATCTGCTGCCCAAGGGCTGGCGTGAGCAGGCCACCGATGGCTGAGGGAGGGCGCCGGCTCGATCAGCCACGGAGCAAGGGTCTGGCCGCCCCCAAGATCGATGCCGATGCCTTCGGTCGGTTCTCCGAGGGCATCGCCCGGTTCCTCGGAACCGGCCGGTTTCTGTTCTTCCAGACGTTGATCGTGATTGTCTGGATCACGCTGAATCTCGTTGCGCTGAGATTTCGTTGGGACCCTTACCCATTCATCCTGCTGAACCTCGTGTTCTCGACCCAGGCCGCATACGCCGCGCCGCTTATCCTGCTGGCGCAGAACCGCCAAGCCGACCGGGACCGGGTGCAAGCCGAGGAGGACCGCAGCCGGGCGGTCACCGAACAGGCTGAGACCGAGTACCTGGCAAGGGAACTGGCCTCACTCCGCGCCAGCATTGGCGAGCTGGCGACCCGCGACTTCATCCGTTCCGAACTGGCCAGGCTGGCCGGCGAGGAGCGGGATGGCCCCGACGACGGGCGACGGCGCGGCGGTAGCCGGCAGCAGCCGCGGAACTAGCTCCGCGCCGCCACGACCTGCTCGATCCACCGCGCCACTCTGAAGGCCCGACGATTGTCGATCGCAACCACTTGCAGGCCGACGGGTAGGCCACCTCCCGACGGAATCGGAATACTGATGGCGGCAAGGCCGGTCAGGCTTGGCGGACGGGTGTTGCGCAGCAACAAGTCTCGAACCCGTATCTCGTCCTCGTCCAGACCGGGAGCCACGATGGGCACCGTAGGCATCACGACGGCATCGCAGGAGGACAAAGCTCTCGTGACGTCCCTCCGGACGGCGCCAGCTTGGGCGCGGGCCCACACGTACCGCCAGCCCGGAACCTCCATGGCCGCCCACAGCTTGTTCCGTACGTCGGCTTGATAGTCGTCGGCTTGTGCGGCAAGCAGTTCAGCATGTACGGCGGCAGCCTCCGGGCCCTGGATGTCGCTGACCGCGGCGACCATCGTGGCCCAGTCCGGCAACTCCACGTCGAACATCGGTGCTCCGGCCGTGAACACAGCGCCCAGCACGGCGTCGAAGGCGACCCGGACCTCGGGGGCGCAGTCCAGCGCCTCGACGTTGGCCACCACCCCGACTGTGGGAAATCCGCCGACCGCGTCCTCCGGGACCGAGACGTCCGCACCGGACAGGACCCGGACGGCGTACTCGGCGTCGGTCACCGACCGGGTGAGGACTCCGACGTGGTCCAGGGTCGCCGCCAGCGGGAATACACCGTCCAGCGGCAGGGTACCCCTGGCCGGTTTCGCCCCGACGACTCCGCAGAGGGCGGCGGGCAGCCGAACCGATCCGGA
>JACCQS010000240.1 GCA_013814015.1 Geodermatophilaceae bacterium
TCTGGACCGAATCTGGCGAGAACGCTGCGCGCAGTTTCTGTCCGACGGCCATATCACCGTGCTGGTGCGGGTAAACCCGGCGCGGCGGGAAGACCTGCTGAACACCGCGGTGGCCGTCCGCGCCGAGGAACCCGACGCAGACGGCTGGCTGCGGCTGGACGTGGCTTACCAAGATTCACGACACGCCGAATGGGCGCTGTGGCAGCTCAGCACGGACGCGGAAGCCCTCGCCCCCCAGTCGCTGCGTGCCGCTCTGCGCAACCGCGCCGCCGCGATCGCCGCCCGCTACGAGTAGCGTCCGCCCTCCTTCGCTCTCCAGAACACCGCCAACTACCTCTGACTGGGTTTCGTCAAGATCTCTGGCCCCAGCGATCGTCAGGCACACGCATCTGACAGTCACAGTCACAGACTGGGTCGGCGAACTCCCCGATCGGGCCTATCGCAAAGGAACGTCTGCGTGAGACTCGCGGAGGTGGCGACGGACCGGTGCTTCCGCGGCCTCGCACCATCACAAAACCCGCAACGCAATCAACACCACGCAACACCCGGCGTAGAACGGGTTTCGATAGAGTATGGCAGTGGCACACAACCTGGGCTACGCCCGCATCAGCACCGCCGACCAAGACCCGCAACTCCAACTCGACGCGCTCGCCGTCGCCGACTGCCTGAAGATCTACACCGACACCGCGTCCGGCACGAAAGCCGACCGACCGCAATGGAACGCCTGCTTGGCCGACCTACGCCCCGGCGACACCCTGATCATCTGGAAGATCGACCGGCTCGGCCGTAACCTGCGCGACCTGATCGACATCGTCACCACTCTGCAGGCCCGCGACGTCGGCGTCAGATCACTGACCAACGGCATCGTGGACACCACCACCGCGCACGGCACCTTCGTCTTCGGCATGTTCGCGCTGATGGCCGAATACGAAGCGGCGCTCATCAAAGAACGCACCCACGCCGGACTGGCCGCCGCCCGCGCCCGCGGACGCACCGGCGGCCGCAAACCGAAGATGACCCCCAAGCTGATCGACAAGGCCCAACGGATGTATGACGCCCGCCAATTCACCATGGCCGAGATCGCCGCCTCCTGCGGCGTCACCCCCATGACCATCTACCGCAACATCACCACCAGCCAGACCACCACGAACTGAAGTCACACCCAGCCGGCGACACAAGCCCGACCGGCGCAAGATCATCGCTAGCGCTAACGGCTGCGCGGATCATCCTCGACCCCCTTGTCCACGAAGTCGAAGTGGAACACGAACGGCACCCACACATCGCCCAGGTAAGGGATCAGTGTCCAGATCCGCCTCAGTACCGCGATGACCGGCCGGCGTTCCTTGCCGAGCGCCTCGACGCCAGGGGCAGACAGGTGCCAGGTCGAGCGCAGCAGGCTGGCGCCGAACTCCTTGCTGAACATTCCCAGCGGCGCTCCTGCCTCGTCGAATACGTCGTGCTGGGCGTGTACGTCCAGTCGCTGCCGGGCCCGAAACGTAGACGGGCCGGGTCTTCCCGGGATCGGCGAAGAAGTTGACCTCTTCCTTCAGCTTCATCCGCTTCTGCTCGGCCAGCGCCAGCAGGGCTCCCTCCGTGCCATCCGGGTTCACCGCCAGGACCTCGTACCGGTTGACCATCAAGGTGATTCGCTGCCGGACGAAGAACATGGGCACATACATCACGCCCGGGGGCCGCGGTCCCTGCTGGTAGGGCGGTGGCATTGTCATCCGGGCCTACTTCCTACTCCCACTCGATGGTTCCGGGCGGCTTGCTCGTCACGTCCAGCACGACTCGGTTGACCTCCGGCACCTCATTGGTGATCCGGGTCGAGATCAGCGCCAGCACGTCGTACGGGAGTCGGCTCCAGTCGGCCGTCATCGCGTCCTCACTGGACACCGGTCGCAGCACGATCGGATGACCATAGGTACGACCGTCCCCCTGTACGCCCACCGATCGCACGTCCGCGAGCAAGACGACGGGGCATTGCCAGATCGACTCGTCCAGCCCGGCCCGGGTGAGCTCAGCACGGGTGATCGCGTCAGCTCTGCGGAGCACGTCGAGGCGGTAAGCATCCACGGCGCCGACAATTCGAACGCCGAGGCCGGGCCCCGGAAACGGTTGGCGCGCGACGATGCTGGCCGGAAGGCCGAGTTGGCGGCCCACCTCGCGTACCTCGTCCTTGAACAGTTCCCGAAGCGGTTCGACCAGCTCGAATGCCAGATCCTCCGGGAGCCCGCCGACGTTGTGGTGGCTCTTGATACTCGCCGCGCCGCTCCCGCCGCCGGACTCCACCACGTCCGGATACAGGGTCCCCTGTACGAGGAAGTCGATGCTGCCCTCCGTACCGGCTACGTCGCGTGCGGCCTGCTCGAAGACCCGGATGAATTCCCGGCCGATGATCTTGCGCTTCTGCTCCGGGTCGGCGACTCCGGCCAGCGCGTCGAGGAACTGCGCTTCGGCACGGACGACGCGCAGGTCGACCCCGGTAGCCGCCACATAGTCGCGCTCCACCTGCTCGGTCTCACCGAGGCGCATCAGACCGTGATCGACGTACACGCAGGTCAGCTGATCACCGATGGCCCGCTGGACGAGCGCGGCCGCGACCGCCGAGTCGACTCCCCCGGACAACGCGCAGAGCACCCGCTTGCCCCCGACCTGGGAGCGGATCCGTTCGACCTGGATGTCGATGACATTGTCCATCGTCCAGTCGCAACGGCAGCCGGCGATGTTGTGCAGGAATCGCTCGAGTACGGCCTGGCCGTGCTCGCTGTGCCCTACCTCGGGATGGAACTGCACTCCGGCCAATCGCCGGCTCACGTCCTCGACGGCCGCGACCGTGGCGCCGGCGCTTGTTGCCGTGACGGAAAACCCGGGCGGCGGCGCGGCGACCGAGTCGCCATGACTCATCCACACCACCTGCTGATCCGGCAATCCACTGAACAACGCCGAGGGCCCGGGGCTGACCGTCAGCGCCGTACCGCCGTACTCCGAGGTACCAGTGTGCGCGACGACCCCGCCGAGTGCCTGGGCCATCAGCTGGAAGCCGTAGCAGATCCCGAACACCGGTACGCCGGCTTCGAACAGGCCTTCCGGCGCAGCCGGTGCTCCCGGCGCGTAGACCGACGACGGTCCCCCGGACAGCACGATGGCGCTGGGTTCGCGGGCCAGCATGTCCGCGACCGGCATGGTGTGCGGCACGATCTCGCTGTGTATGTGCGCCTCGCGGACCCGTCGGGCGATCAGCTGCGCGTACTGCGCTCCATAGTCGACGACCAGAACGGTCTGACCGCCCGGTCTGTCCATTTCCTCCAAGCCTCGCTCGCTGCGCTCACCGGTCGGTCCGCTCGAAGACTTCACCTCGTGCGCTTCGCGCACTGTGCGGTCCGCGCCTCCCTCGCTGGCGCTCGGTCGATGCTCCCGCCCTCTCGGCGCTGCTCGTTCCTCGCTGCGATGCTCCCGACCTCTCGGCTGCCTGGTCATGCGCCCGGCCGGGACAGCACCAGGTCCACCTTCTGGAATTCCTTGAGGTCGCTATAGCCGGTCTTGGCCAGCGTACGAGCCAGGGCGCCGAACAAGTTGGTGCGCCCGGCCTGTGCGGCGCTGGGACCGAACAGCACCTCGTCGAGTGGCACCCGGTCGACCTCGGCCGGTGCCAGCCCGCCGCGGGGCAGCCGAGGATGGGCGGCCACCGAATCCCAGTACCGACCGCCGGCCGGCGCCTGGGTCGCCGTGCGCAACGGCTCGCCGAGGACGACGGCGTCCGCGCCGCACGCCAGCGCCCGGGCGATCGCGCCACTGGTGGTGATCTCGCCGCTTGCCAGGACGTGGACGTAGCGCCCACCGGTCTCGTCGAGATAGTCCCGACGAGCCGCGACAGCATCGGCGATCGCGGTCGCCATCGGGACCCGGATGCCGAGCACCTCGTCGCTGCTCGCGTACTTGTCCGCGCCCATCCCGACGACCACGCCGGCCGCACCGGTCCGCATCAGGTGCAGCGCGGTCTGGTAGTCCGCGCAGCCGCCCACGATCACCGGTACGTCGAGGTCGGCGATGAACTCCTTGAGGTTCAGTCCCTCGCCGTGGTTGGTGACGTGTTCCGCGGAGACGATCGTGCCCTGGATGACCAGAATGTCCACTCCGGCCGACAACAATGCTGGTGCGAGCTCGGTGGTGTGCTGCGGTGAAACCCGAGCAGCCGTCGTGATTCCGGCGTCCTTGATCTCCTTGATCCGCGCGCTGATCAGGTCCGGCTTGACCGGCTCGGCGTAGATCTCCTGCAGCGTGGCGATACCGGCGTCATCGTCCTCAGGCAGGTCCGAGATCCGCGCATATGCCTGCCTCGGGTCGTCGTACCTCGTCCACAGTCCTTCCGCGTTGAGCACCCCGAGACCGCCGGCCTGGCCCACGGCGATGCACATCTCGGGGCTCATCACCGCATCCGAGGGCGTGCCCATCATCGGGATGCCGAACGAGAAGGCGTCGATCTGCCAGGCCGTTGAGACGTCGTCGATGTCTCGGGTACGGCGAGACGGGATGATCGAGACGTCATCCAGGTGATAACCGCGGCGGGCCGTACGACCCAACCCGATCTCGACGTAGTCACGCATGAGGAGGGCTCAACGTCTCAGCGGGCTCGGTAGTTGGGCGACTCGACGGTCATCTGTACGTCGTGCGGGTGGCTCTCGGTGAGTCCGGCCGAGGTGATCCGCATCAGCTGTGCGTGGTCACGCAGGTCCGCGATCGTGGCCGCGCCGCAGTAGCCCATTCCCGCGCACAGTCCACCGACCAACTGGTGGGCGACACCGGCCAGCATCCCCCGGTAGGGCACCTGACCCTCGATGCCCTGTGGCACGAGTTTGTCGTCGGAGAGCACGTCATCGGCGAAGTACCGGTCCTTGGAGTACGACCGCGCCTCGCCACGGCTCTGCATCGCGGCCAACGAACCCATGCCGCGATAGGTCTTGTACTGCTTGCCGTTGACGAACACCAGTTCCCCGGGCGCCTCCTCGACGCCGGCCAGCAGGCTGCCCAGCATCACCGAGTCAGCACCGGCCGCGATGGCCTTGGCAATGTCCCCGGAGTACTGCAGGCCGCCGTCGGCGATCACCGGCACGCCAGCCGGGCCAGCGGCACGCGCCGCCTCGTAGATCGCGGTCACCTGGGGTACGCCGACACCGGCCACGACGCGGGTCGTACAGATCGATCCTGGTCCTACCCCGACCTTGATCCCGTCCGCGCCGGCATCGATCAGTGCCTGCGCGCCGGCCCTGGTGGCGATGTTGCCGCCGATCACCTCGACCGTGGCGTCGGCCTTCAACCGAGCCACCATCTCCGGGATGCTGCGGTGGTGGCCGTGGGCGACATCAACCACCAGCACGTCCACCCCGGCCTCGATCAGCAGACCGGCCCGCTTGTAGGAATCCTCGCCAACTCCGATGGCCGCGCCGACCACCAACCGGCCAGTGTCGTCCTTGGTGGCCGAGGGGTACTCATCGCTCTTGACGAAGTCCTTCACCGTGATCAATCCACGCAGTCGCCTCCCCTCGTCCACCAGTGGGAGTTTCTCGATCTTGTGTTGCCGGAGCAGCGCAAGCGCCTCGTCGGGCTTGACCCCGTACGGCGCGGTCACCAATGGCATCGGCGTCATGATCTCGCGGACCCGACGGGTCGGGTCGGTCTCGAAGCGCATGTCGCGGTTGGTGACGATACCGAGCAGGATTCCCTCGGGATCGACAACGGGTGCGCCCGAGATCCGGTACTGGCCACACAGCCGGTCGACGGCGGCGATGGTGTCGTCAGGCGCACAGGTGATCGGGTGGCTGACCATTCCCGCTTCGGACCGCTTCACCACATCGACCTGGCTGGCCTGATCGTCGGCCGACAGGTTTCGGTGCAGAATTCCGACCCCGCCTTGGCGGGCCATCGCGATGGCCATCCGGGACTCGGTCACCGTGTCCATGGCGCTGGACACCAGCGGGATGGCCAGGCGCAGTTTGCGCGAGAGCTGGGTAGAGGTGTCGACGGAGTTCGGCAGCACGTCCGAAGCAGCCGGGACCAACAAGACGTCGTCGAAGGTCAGTGCCTCGTCGAGGAACTTCGGTCCGTAACCGCTGCGCTGGTCCACCTGTGCTCCCCACTGTGCCCGCATCTGAATCCTCGGCCGACTTCCCTGGGGTCTGTCGCCCTAAGCCCCCATCGTAGTGCGGGCTACGGTGGCTCCTGTGAGTTCCGATCTACCCGGCGAGCCCCATGCCGACGATGCCGACGATGCCGATCACCATGCCGACTTCGAGGACGATCACCACGAGGACGACCAGGTGCCGCTGTCTCCCGAGGAGCGGGAGGACATCGTGGTCGATCTCGAGGACCTCGAGGTCTACCGCACCCTGCTGGAGCCGACCGGCATCAAGGGCATCGTGATCGACTGCCCGGACTGCGAGACGATCCACCACATCGGCTGGGCGTTGATGCAGTCCAACCTGCGGCAGCTTCTCGACGAGGGCATCACGGGTCTGCACGAGCCGCCGTACGACCCTGATCCGGCCGAGTACGTGACCTGGGAGTACGCACGCGGGTACGCCGACGGCGTGGTCGCCTCCGAGAGCGCCATAGACTGACTTCTTGGAAGAGCCGGTACGCCACAAACCGCCCTTATCTGACCTTGGAGTCGTTGGTCGGACTTGCTGTCGGTGCCTTCGGATGCGTCGACCAGGCATGTGAGAGTGCGCCGCCGACGGCCTCCCTGATGAAGGAGCTCACATGAGCCGTGGTCGTCAGCTGGTGCTGCGGCCCCTCCTGGCGGCCCTGCTCGGGTTGGTTGCCGCGCTGGCGGTCATGGGCGCCGCCCTGCTGCTGCTCCAAGTCATGCCGGAATCCGATCAGCCCTGGGGCGACCTTGGACGGATTTTCTTGGGCATTCTCCTGGCAGGCGTCGCCGGCGTAGTGGTGTGGGTGGTGGGGCTGGTCCGCGCCGCAACGCATCTCTTCGCCTCCGGGCGACGCCTCGGGGTGGTGATCTGGTCGGCGTTCGCGATCCTCTCGGTCGCGGTGGTGCTCGCCATCGTCGGAGGTCTGGTGGACTCCGACCGCCTCGGGGACGAGGTGGGTCGGGGGCTCCTGGGCTGCGGGTTGGTTCTGATCCTGGCAGCACCGTGCGGCATCTTCCGGCTGTGGGACCGCCGGCCCGGAACTCGGCCTTCGCAGCGCTAGGACATCAGAAGTCGACCCGCATCACGACACGTCGCAGCGTCAGACGGCTGACCTCGGTGAACCCGGCGTCGGCAAACACAGCTTCGGTACCCACGTGGAGCTCTTCCAGCATCACGTTCTTCGTGGTCATGGGGTAGCCCTCGATGGCGCGGGCGCCGCGCTGGCCGGCGAAGTCCACCGCAGCGCGCGCGAGTGCCCG
>JACCQS010000259.1 GCA_013814015.1 Geodermatophilaceae bacterium
GACCTTGGGTAGCCGTACGAGCGAAGCCACGTTACGAGACACATAGCCGTCCTGCATTGCGTCGGACAGCGCGGACCGCAGCACGGCGTTGATCCGCTGCACCGTCGCCGGTCCGATCTTGGATCTGCCCGAGGTCACGCTGTCAGCAACAATTGCGCTGTACGCATCGGACAAGTGCGAGGGCTTCAGTTCGGCCAGTCGCTTGCCGCCGAGCCGCGGGATGACGTGTTGTTGGAGCAACGACCGGTACGAGAGCCGGGTGGCGGGGCGCAGCTGCTGATCCTTGGCGGCCAACCATCGGCTTAGCCAGGCTTCGACGGTCAGCCGGTGGTCCTCTGTGAAGGTGCCTTTGTCGACCGAGGCGAGTTGAGCCGTGAGCCAACGCTGAGCATCGGCGCGATTGACAAAGGTCTTTCCGACCTGGCGACGGTTGCCGGTCTCGGGGTGGGTGAGGCTCACTCGTGCCTCGTACCGAACCAAGCCGGTAGAAGTGGTGCGGACGGAAACGCCGCCTGAGGACTTCGCACGGCGGCTGGTTGTCTTGGTCACGTTGGACTCCTCGGGTCCGTAGCGATGCTGGAAAAGCGTTTGCTTCGCCGTGGCTGGATGTCTCGCCGAGCCCGCCTGCAAACCTACCGGAAATCAGACGGTACGCGTCCAAATCCGCTCAACGGTAGGGGGATTCCGGAGGCGGGAGAGTCAGCCCCACAATCAGGACCTCGGCGGACTGGGCAAAGCTGCCTAAGTCCTTGCGCGCCCGCCCCTTATCCACAGGGTCGCCTCGGCCATCCACAGATTCGCTCCCGCGTCCCATGTTATGTGACTTCGGGCGAAGCATGCGACGGCGCGGAGCTGGTCGGCAGACGGAAGGAGCCAGTCATCGTCTCGAGGGATCCGACCGTCCGGGACCGGGTAATCCTCTCGCGGGCCGCGTCGCTGCTGGATTCGGTGGGAGCCGACGTGTGGACACCCGCGGAGGTCGTCGTGCCCTGCATGCTCGCCGCACAGCTCCTGGAGTGTGCCGGAGGGCGAGCACGCCGAGTGCCTCTCATCGGCGGCGAGATCGGACCGACCATCCGGGCCGCGATGACCGCCATGTCGCAGCTCGACAAACGAACTTTCGGTACCGATGACGTGTTGGAAGCTGGACGCGCCGCACGCTACGCACTGAGGGTGCTCAGCTGACCGGAACCGCCCTTCCCGTCCTCAGCCGTCAGGACGCGAGATACCGCTCAAGGGCCTCTCGCGCGACGTCGGAGACCCGCTTGCCCTGCCGGGCAGCCTCGGCGTTCGCCTTGGCGCGCAGCTCAGGGGTCACCCGGAACGTGACCTGCGGGGAGGGCTCTTTCGCCCCCGTCAGTGAAGGCCGGCCCCGGCCAACTGAGGCAAGTGCATCTTCCGCCGCTCGCTCGGCGTACTCCTCGGTGATCCGCCGACCCTTGCTGTCTCGCACGTCTTCGGTAGCGAGGTCGACGTCGGGACCTACCCGGTACTTCGTCATAACTTCCTCCGTAGTGCGCTGGGCATGACGTGGATGATCAGCAACTCATCCGGTAGGACGACCGCGACGATCTCCAGGTCGACGCCTCGATCGTCGGCTCCGAGCCAGACCTTTCGTGCATCGAACTCATCGACCGCAGGGACGTCTCGGGGAATGTTGTTCTTGATCACGTGCATCGCGTGGGCTTTGCCGACTCTGTGTTTACGGGCGGACCGGGCGAACCGCACCCCGTCCACCGGTTGTATTATGCACTGCACAAGTGCGCGAGGCAAGGCAACTGCCTGGGGTCATGGCTGCCGATGGTGCTCCGCCCATCTGGCCGTCGCGCCTTCACTACGGCAATCATCCTGCCCGCGAGATAGTGGACGTAACCCCGGTTGGGCCAGCCGGTTGCGGGGTCAGCTCGACCATGATCCCGAGACGATCGAGCAGCATCGCCGTGGGCACCTTGATCCTCCCGCCGACGCGGATGGACGGGACATCGTTGCGCTTCACGGCCTCATAGGTCTGAAACCGAGACATCCCAAGCAGCTCACCAGTAGCCGGCCACACGTCCAGTAGGACCGGCAGCGACCGGCCGAAGGCTGGGACGTACAAGGTGGCCGTCATGCCGGCCGGCAATTCCCACCGACGCGCGCGGGTAGCAGCCGTGCCCCGGCGATGCTCACTGCGCCGCTTCCCCAATACTCGCGTCCCGACGCTGAGCACAGTTCTGATCCCATGCCACCAATGCTCCTCAGCGACCTCCCGTTTTCCTCCCCGTTTCCTCCCCGCCCGACCTCCCGTACCGACCTCCCCCACTCCCGTGACAGGACTGGTTTCGTCAAAAGCCCAGGTCAGGGGCAGGGGAGGTTGCCAACCGGGAAGGAGAGACGGGTTCACGAGGGCGGTCGCGCACGTGCCAACTCGGCCACGGGAGGTCCCAAGAGCGGTACGGGAGGTCACCCACAGTCGTACGGGAGGTCACTCAACGTGGTAGGGGAAGTCACCTTCCCCAGTAAGGGAGTTCGCGGTAGGTCGTACCGGAGATCGCCCAGGTCGCGGGGGAGGATCGTGCCGAACGCGGAGTCGTCACGCCGACGATGGTCATCGAGTCACTCGACGGTTGCGCCACCCTGGTCGTCGGGCGAGTGCCGCGGTGGCTGCGTCTATGGCCTGCGCGAGGTCGGCTAGGTCCCGGTCGTAGACCAGCCCACGGTCGAGTTGGTCTGCCAGCTGAGTCAGTGCCTTGGCCCAGGAGGCACCCTTCGGCAGGACCTCCACCTCGACCTCTTTGATGACGGTGACGGGAACTTCTACCTCGACGAGCCGCTCGACCTGCTCCCTTGATGCGAGTCCTGAGGAGGCCGCCCGTCGCTGTTCCCAGGCCCGATGGCGGCAGGAGTTGGAGCACCAGGACGGCACGCGCCCGACCGGCAGGACACTGGTTTGTGACCCGCACCAGTGCAGGAGACGGTCGTCGGTCGTCGGGTTTTCCCGGTAGGCAGCGACCCCTCGGGGTCGAGTTCGGGTGTCGCCGCGGCGTCGAAACGGACCATAGCCTTTTGTACCAACGATCTCTGCCTGGCCGCTAGTGCAAGAGGTGTGTCGTATCTTGATCATGGTCAAGTTCAGCTGCCCGAAGGAGGGTGGTCCGGCGTTCGTCGTTGCGCGGGGTCGGCGACTGGACTGACACGATTGGGTGAGGCGGGGTATCGACGCTTTCGCGGGTGCAGCGGCACGCATCTGAGCGTGGACGCCAGGGCTTGATAGGTCGCGCGGCTCGACGATCTACCGAGTGGCAGGAGTGGGTTGGAGGG
>JACCQS010000295.1 GCA_013814015.1 Geodermatophilaceae bacterium
GGTGCGGGAGGGGGGAGTCGAACCCCCACGCCCGAAGGCACCAGATCCTAAGTCTGGCGTGGCTGCCGTTACACCACTCCCGCCGCGCACAGCAGTCTAGGCAGGACGGGTCGTCGTCGCGATGGAGTACATGGGAGGCTTAGCGACGTGCCCCGAGACCCGAACCAGATCCAGGCTGAGATCGATCAAGCGCGCAACGCGCTCGCCGGAACTCTCGACGAGATCGCCTACCGCACCAGCCCCAAGAAGCTGAAGGGTGATGCCCAGACCGCGGTCAGGGAGTGGATCGCCTCGCCCCAGGGACAACTGGCTATCCGCGTGGCCGCATCGCTTGTGGCCCTGCGCGTCACGGTCGGCGTGGTCCGCAAGATCCGCAAGATCCGCAACCGGTAGGCAACCGGAGGGTGTTCGGCGGGCGCACGAAACGGATCGAGCCGGGGCCAGGACAGGAATCGGTCTGGGACTACCCGCGCCCGCCCTCGATCGAGCAGACCTCCCGGCACGTTGTCATCCTGCTCGCCGGCCAGGTCGTGGCCGACAGCACTCGAGCGTGGCGGGTTTGCGAGACCAGTCATCCGCCGGTCTACTACGTGCCGCGCGACGACATCGTCGCCAACGTCCTGTCTTCAGGTCACGGCTCCTCGTTCTGCGAGTTCAAAGGTACGGCGACGTACTGGTCTGCGACGGTGGTCGGCCGGGTCGTGCCTGAAGTGGGCTGGTCCTACGAAAATCCCAGCCGTGCGTACGCCGCGATGGTCGGGGCCGTGGCCTTCTACCCAGGACGGGTGGACGAGGCAACCATCGACGGCGAACCGGTACGGCCGCAAGCCGGTGGCTTCTACGGCGGATGGATCACCGACGAGGTCGTCGGTCCGTTCAAGGGAGAGCCTGCTACATCCGGCTGGTGAGGACCGGGACCCGCAACGGGTGCGAGCGGTCGCGCTGATCGATCAGTCCAGGCCGAGGTCGCGGCGGAGTTTGGCAACATGGCCGGTGGCCTTGACGTTGTAGAAGGCGTGCTCGACGGTGCCGTCGGCATCCAGCACCACTGTGGAGCGGATGACACCGGTGATCGTCTTGCCGTAGTTCTGTTTCTCCCCGTACGCGCCATAGGCCCGCAGCGTCGACCGGTCAGGATCAGACAAGAGCGGAAAGCTCAGACCCTCCTGATCGGCGAAGCGGGCCAGCGACTCCGGCTTGTCCGGCGAGACACCGACGACCGCGTACCCAGCGGTTCGAAGATCGTCATCGGCGGTCTGGAAGTCGATCGCCTGTGTCCTACATCCCGGGGTCATCGCCTCGGGATAGAAGTAGAGAATCGCTTTTGTTCCCTCGAGGTCACCCAAGGACAGCTGGCTTCCGTCGGCGGCGGTCAGGTCGAAGTCCGGGGCGCGGTCACCGGGGGACAGTTCCCCACTCACCCAGCCACCGTATCCGGCTTCAGCCGCGAGCGAACGGGGGTGATCCGAGGATCTCGATCCCGCCGTTCTTTTTGCCGGATGCAGCGATCCTGGAGAAATCGACGGTTCGCGCCTCCCCGGGAGCATTGCCCATCGGCTCGCTGGCATCCAGGTAGAAGGCTTGAGCGCATCCAGGGGTGTGCAGGCAGAGCAGTCGTGCGGTCTTGGACAGCACCATGAATGCGTGCGGCACACCGCGTGGGGCAACCATCAGACCGCCTGCGCTCACCCGGTTCTCGCTGCCGTCCAGGTGGATGAGGATCTCGCCCTCGAGCAGGTACATCGTCTCGTCCGACTCCGGGTGGATGTGCAGGGGCGTCGTCTTGCCCTGCTCCATCTCGTCCTCGAAGAGCAGGAACGCCCCGCCGGTTTCCTCGGACGTCGCCTTCCAGGTGTGCACGCCACCGCCGTAGAACCAGCGCCGTTCGCCTTCGTCGCGTGCCCGAACGATCGGGGTCGGGGTACTTACTGTCGCCACGTTGATCCACCTCACATCGAAGCCTTTTATGGTATTCCAGTACCACGATGAGATTGCAGTACCATCAACCCGATGTCAACCCAGTCCACCCAGTACGAGCTGACCGGCCGGACCGGGCAGAAACAGCGCACCAGGGCGGCTCTTGTCCTGGCCGCACGCGACTTGGTTGCCGCCGGCGTGAGTCCCACGGTCGAGGAGGCCGCGAGCGCGGCCGAGATCTCGCGCACGACCGCATACCGGTACTTCCCGAACCAGCGGGCCCTGCTGGTCGCTGCCCACCCCGAGACAGGTGCAAGTTCCATGCTTTCGGCGGACCCACCCGTCGACGCCCCGGGTCGGCTGACGGAGGTCATCCGGGAGTTCACCCGGGTAATCGTGCAGACCGAGGCACAGCAGCGGACGATGCTGCGCCTCTCGCTAGAAGCGACCGACGAGGAGCGCGCGGCTTTGCCGTTGCGGCAAGGCCGAGCGATCGGCTGGATCGAGGAAGCCCTTGCCCCGCTTGGTGATCGGCTGCCCGAGGAGGCCATTCACAGCTTGGCGCTTGCGATCCGCAGCGCTGTCGGAATCGAGGCGCTTGCCTGGATGACCGATGTTGCCGGGCTCTCCCGGGATGATGCAGCCGAGCTGATGTCCTGGTCGGCCCAGGCGATGCTGCAAGCCGCTGCCCACGGAAACCCGCCACCGTTTCCCCAAGTCGGCTGACACCGCCAGAGAAATTCAACGCGATGATCACATCGAGGCTAAGTGCCCTGGATTGTCGGCCTGAACCCTCGGGGCCTGGTCCCTGCTGCCCTCGACGGTCGGGACGGCGAACCGTAACAAGTCCAGGAGAGAGAGTTTCGTCAGGCGTCGAGGGCGGACTGCATGCCGGCGGCGATGGCTCGGTGGCAGAGCAGCATCTCGTCCAATCCACCGTGTACGGGAGCGCCGTCCAGGACGATCGGCTTGCCTGCGACGACTGTGTGCCGGGCGCTGTTCGGACCGCAGCGCAGCCAGGCCTCGATCGGGTCACTGAGCGCACCGGCGAAGGCCGGCCCATCCAGCGACCACACCACCAGGTCACCGCAGGCTCCGACCGAGAGTTCGCCGATCTCCCCGACTCGACCCAGGCAGCCGGCCCCACCGCGCGTCGCGATCTCTAGGGCGTCCCGGGCCGTCATCGCCGCCGCCCCGTGCCGCAACTTGCCCTGCAGCATCGCCGTACGCGCCTCCAACCACAGCGATGCGGTGTCGGCCGAGGACGAGCCATCGCAGCCCAAGCCGACCGGTACGCC
>JACCQS010000282.1 GCA_013814015.1 Geodermatophilaceae bacterium
AACTACTGAACTACCGAACCGGTCCGGCGCTGCCGCCGGCCGGCGGAGTCGTCCTGGTCCCTCCGGTCGAGGTTGCCTCGTGCCAGAGGTCGGCCTCGTTGGAGGCGGCCGCCTTCTTGCGGAAGGCCAGGAAACCTCCGACGGCAGCGGCTGCGAGCAACAACTTCTTCATGGCGAACTCGACTCCTCTCGGCACCGGCTCGGCGCGATCAGCGCCGCCCAGCCAGGGCATCGACGGCGATTCCGTACAGGATGGATCCGGGTCGCCGTTGTGGGCCTGGGAGGACTTGAACCTCCGACCTCATCCTTATCAGGGATGCGCTCTAACCGCCTGAGCTACAGGCCCGGATCACGGCTCGCCAGGGTACCCCGACCGCCGCACCCCGCGCCGTCCGGTGTGGTCGCCGATCGGTCGAGCCCAACCAGCTCAGGTCGTTGCTGGGTGAGCCCCGCTATTCGCGCTCGGTGAGGGTGACCTCGAGGCCGCCGACCAGGTCCGCCGAGAGGTTGTAGATATAGGTGGAGATCGTGGCCAGCGCGGTGAACAACACGATGTTGATCGCCCCGATCAACGCGGCCCCGCCGAAGATCAGGCCCGGCGTGACCAGTTCGGTCGTACTGCCGTCCTCGGAGCCGAGCTGGCCCCACAGCTTGTTGATCTCGTCGAAGACGCTGAGCCCGGACAGCACGCCGTACAGGATCCCGACGGCGACCATCCAGACGAAGAACATGACGACGGAGAGGACCAGCGAGATCTTCAGCGCCGACCAGGTGTCGACGTGGCGCAGTTGCAGGCGCGCCTTGCGCGGTCCGCGGGCGGTGCGCGGATTGCTGCCGGCTTTCTTGGCGCCAGTAGCCGTGGGAGTAGCCGGTTGCCCGACGGAGCGACCCGGCGCCGCCGCGGTTCCCGTCGCCGCGGCTGGGCCGGCCGGGTACTGGCTGGGGCTCCGCGGCTGGCTGGGGGCAGCGACCGGGGCCGACGTGCGGGCGGCAGGCGTACGGGCTGGCGGGGTACGGGCTGCGGGCGGTGCCGTCGTCCGGGCGTTTCCGGCGGGACGGCCATTGGCCGGGATCGCCGACGTGGTCGGGCTGGAGGACTTCGGCACGTACCCGCTAGCCGACTGTGGTCCCTGGCTCTGGCTGCTGGACGCACCCCCGCCGACGCGTGGGATCGACTGCGTGTGGTCACTCACTACCATATCCTCCCACGTCGGCCGGTTCTGGTGCGTGCTGTTGTCGCGCAAGCCGCAAACCCGGCTGCCGTACGGCCAGCGGAGTCGCGGCCCGGTCTTCTCGGCTGGTGGTTGCGTGGGTACGGCGGCCCGGCCTTGTTGCTCTCTGCTGGGCCAAGGCATGCTGGCCCGATGCCAGCCGATGCACCTGACCCTTCGCGGCTGATTCCCTATGGCCGAGCGAGTTTGCGGGTGCTCGCCGAAACCCAGGGACTGGCTATCGCCGAGATGGACGTGCCGGCGGGTTTCCTGTCGCCACCACCGGCCGTTCACAACGGCTTCGACGAGGCGATCTATGTCGTC
This sequence comes from Geodermatophilaceae bacterium, assembly GCA_013814015.1. Taxonomy (GTDB): domain Bacteria; phylum Actinomycetota; class Actinomycetes; order Mycobacteriales; family Geodermatophilaceae; genus JACCQS01. The sequence continues at coordinate 1,536 of JACCQS010000282.1, forward strand.
AGCGGGCAGCTCTCGATGGTCCGTGGACATGATCACGCCCGCAAGGTCAGCGCCGGCGAACTGTTCCTCATCCCTCGGGGCACCCGGCACGCGTTCGCCAACGAAACCGACGAGGCCGCACACGTTCTCGGCATGTGGAGCCCGGGCAGCGCATTGCGATTCGTGACTGAGATCGGTGCCGCGCTTCCGGCCACCGGCTATCCCAATCTCGAGGTTCTACGCGAGGTCTATCGGCGCCACCACAGCGAGCTCGCCGTCTAGGGCGACCGTGGACATCATCGGGCTTCAGACGCCGGCGCTGCTGGTCGAACGCAGCGTGCTCCAGGCGAATCTGGACACGATGACCCAAGCGTTGCCAGGCGCTCGGCTGCGCCCACACATCAAGGCGCACAAGACAACCGCCCTCGCGCGCGCCCAAGCCGCAAACGGGCACCGCAACTTCACCTGCGCCACTGTCCGCGAGATGGAGGGCATGGCGCGAACCGGGCTGGGCGCTGACTTGCTGCTGGCCAACGAGGTCCTGGACACCCGCCGGCTCGGCGTTCTGGTCGAGGAGGGAGCCCGGGTCACGGTGGCGGTCGACTCGGCCGAAACCGTCGTGGCCGCGGCCGAAGGCGGCGTCAAGGAGATCGTGGTCGACGTCAACATCGGCCTGCCGCGATGTGGCTGCCCGCCGAGCGAGGCGGGTCGGATCGCCGATCTGGCGCGCAGCCGCGGGTTGACCGTCCGCGGTGTGATGGGGTACGAGGGCCATCTGATGATGGTCACGCCGGAGTCGGACAAAGCTCGGATGACCGAGGAGGCGATGGCCCTGCTGCTCGCCGCCTCCACCGATGTCGGCGGCGACCTGATCAGTGCCGGCGGGACCGGAACGTACGCGATCAACACCTGGGCGACCGAGCTCCAGGCCGGCTCGTACGCATTGATGGACACCGCGTACGCAGCCCTGGGCTTCCCGTTCCAGCACGCGCTGAGCGTGCTGGCAACCGTCGTGTCGGTGAGTGCCGGCTGGGCGGTGGCCGACGTCGGGCTCAAGTCACTCGGCATGGACCACGGGAATCCGACCATTCCGGACGCGGCGGTCTGGTTCTGCAGCGACGAGCACACCACCTTCGCACCCGCCGATGGTCACGCCGTCAGGGTCGGGGACCGGGTACGGGTGCTGCCCGCCCACATCGATCCGACCGTTGCTCTGCACGAGGCGATGTACCTGGTCGACAGTGACGAGGTGCTCGACCGCTGGGCCGTCGACCTGCGCGGCTGGTGAGCGGTCGCCGACCGCGGCCGACCCGGAGCCCGGCCGAGTGCCGGATCAGGACTCGGCGTCGGGCAACTGGGTCTGCTGGTAGAGCGCCAGGCGCCAGGCGTCCTGCGCCCAGACATAGACACTGGACATGGCGCCGACGAAGGCCGGCTCGGTCGCGTCGCGGTACGCCGTACCGACATAGACCAGGGCCGCGCCGTCCTTACCGGTGCCGACGAGTCGGACGTCGCTGATCTCGTACGTGCGCCACGGCG
>JACCQS010000284.1 GCA_013814015.1 Geodermatophilaceae bacterium
ACCCGGACGGCGGTGTCGGCCTGGTCGTGAGTGACGGTCCTGATGGGGAGCGGGTGGCCGGTTACCGGGGGTTGGCCAGCTGCGGATCGGACTGGGCGTGTCCTCGGTGCTCGGCGATCATCAACCAGCACCGCGCCACCGAACTACGTGAGGCCCTGTCCTCCTGGGGTCAGCAAGGCGGGACCGCCGCCCTCCTAACGTTGACGATCCGGCATCACCGTGGGCAGCGGCTGCGTGACCTGTGGGACGGCGTTGTCGGCTCGTGGTCTCGGCTGACGGGCGGGCGGCCGTGGAAGGAATTCAAAGCTAGGGCGGGGGTGGCCGGCGCCGTCCGCGTCGTTGAAGTCACCCACGGATCGTCGGGATGGCACGTCCATTTGCACGTGCTCCTTCTTCTCGAAGGCAGCCCCGATGCGGTTGCGCAGTTGGTTGCGCTGCTCACCGCTCAGCAGCAGGTCATGGCCGCCTGGCAGCGGATCGTCTCTCGGGCCGGATTCGCGGCTGTCGCGCAGGCCCAGGATCTGCGCCCGGTGGATCTGGCCGAGGACACATGCACGCTGGGCGACTACTTCGTCAAGTCCGGCTGGGACGCCGCCGCTGAAATCGCCTGCGGCTCACTGAAGACCGCGCGCTCGGGCAACCTGACACCGATGGCGCTGCTCCGGCACTTCTCCGCGACCGGCGACGCCGATGCCCTGGAGTTGTGGCACGAATGGGAAACCGCCAGCGCGAACCGGCGGCAGATGACCTGGTCCCGTGGTCTTCGGGACCGACTTCAGCTGCTCGCGTGCAAACCCGATGACGCCGTGGCCGATGACGCCGACGACGGTGCCGAACAAACCGACGAAGACATCGCCGGCTCACAGGACCGAGGCGACAAACCGATCCTCATCCTCGACGCCGAAACCTGGCGACGCGTCCGCGACACAGACCAACTCTGGCGGCTGCTTGAGATGGCTGAGCACGCACTGAGTAAGGGCCTCCATCAAGCCGGGGTGTGCGCGGCTGTGAGTCTCGATGGAAGCAGTGCGGGCGGTACCAAGCCGACCAAGTAGCTGACTGGACCGAGGCAGTTCCCGAACCTGCCTCCGAGGAGACTGTCCGCGTGGAGAAGATCACTCGCGGCCAGATCAGCCGCACCGTGTTGAACTTGAATCCGCAATCGTGGGGACACGCGGTCGACAATCGGATTGCCGACCAAGGAAGAGGATTTCGCGAGGCTCACCCGCATGGCTCGCACGTGCTTCCCCGTCCGTATGGTGACCCCGTTCCCCCAGGTGGCGGAGCCGGTGGCTGAGCTCCTCCCGGTGACAGACCTTCCGGATGAGTTTGCGTACCCTCCGGAATTCATTCGTACTGTCGAGTTGGGGCTGCTCAGTCTGGAGCCTTGGTGGGTTCTCGTCGGAGAGCAACTCCACTTCACCCTCAGCGGCCTACAGAAGCGTTATCCGGAGGAGATCTACATTCCTTTCGCGGCGCGGCAGGACAACGACGACATCGCTTGCTGGACGGAGACTGGCCTTGAGATTGTTATCGTTCACGACTTCGCGTCCGCGGGATTCGAGCGGCAAGGCGGGTTCCCACACTTCCACGCGTGGCTGCGAGCGGCCGTCGAGGATTTCATCGCGTGGGGCGAGGAGGAACTCGGGCTCTAGTGTTGTGTGCTGGAAATAGATTTACGGCGGCTTTGGCGATGATCGTGTCGGCGCTTGGCGTCATAGGGTGAGTGCACCATTGTCAACCATCGACCGTAAAGTCATTTACGACACGTGACACTAGCCCTGGTGCTTCAAGATCAAGTGGGGTTGTCGGCGTGTAGATAAGCGAAAGTGCCTGTCCGGTAGGGGATTCTGGGCTTGTTGAGGGTCCATGATCACCGAGCGGAGAGGCACTTTCGACGTGAAGGCTACCCGTACTCGACCGCCTGTTGTTGTTTCTGCTGACGGGGCCGGGGTGGTGTCGCATGCCGGGTCTCGGCTGTTGGCCGATCTCGCCGACCGCACCACGTTGACCGGGCAGCTGTCGGCGGTCTTCGCCGGCCGGGTGGCACCGCAGACCGCGCATGATCCGGGCAGGGTTCTGACAGATCTTGCGGTGATGATCGCCGATGGCGGTGAGTGCATCAGCGACATCGCGACGCTGGCCGATCAGCCGGGCGTGTTCGGCAAGGTCGCGTCGGACTCGACGTGCTGGCGGGTCCTGGATACGGTCACCGGCGCCGACCTGGTCGCGATCGACGCCGCGCGGGCGGCGGCGCGGGAGGTCGTCTGGGCGCAGCGCGCCGAGGTGACCGGTACGGCGTTGCCGGCATCGCTGGTGGCCGGGTCGCCGCTGCTGGGCCGCGACGGGCGCCCGGTGCTGGTGATCGACGAGGACGCGACGCTGGTGATCGCGCACAGCGAGAAGGAGCAGAGCGCGGCGACGTTCAAGCACACGTGGGGCTTCCATCCGGTGCTGGCCTTCTGTGACAACACCAACGAGGCGCTGACCGGCATGCTCAGGCCCGGTAACGCGGGCTCGAACACCGCGGCCGATCACATCGCCGTGATCGACGCGGCGTTGGCGCAGGTTCCGGCCGAGCACCGGCACGGCTACCCGGTGCTGTTCCGTTTCGACGGGGCCGGGGCGTCCAAGGCGCTGCTCGGGCATCTGCGCGGGCTGCGCGACCAAGGCGTGGACTGCGAATTCACCGTCGGCTGGGCGCTCACCGCACGCGAGCACGCCGCGATCGCTGCGTTGCCCCAGACCGCATGGACGCCGGCGATCGACGCCGACGGCGACCCCCGTGAGGGTGCGGCCGTGGCAGAGCTGACCGGCATGTTCGCGGCCGGCGCGCTGGCCGACTACCCCGAAAGGATGCGGGTCATCGCCCGCCGCGAACGACCGCATCCCGGCGCCCAACTGGACCTGATCGAGGAACGCGACGGCTGGCGCTACACCTGCCTGGCCACCGACACCAGGCTCGGCCAGCACGCCTGGCTCGACGCCCGCCACCGCTCCCACGCCCGCGTCGAGGACCGCATCCGCTGCGGCAAAGACACCGGCATCGGCCGGTTCCCGTCCAAACTGTTCACGATCAACGCCGCGTGGCTGGCCTGCGCCCTGACCGCGATCGACCTGCTCGCCTGGACCCAGACCATGCTGGTCCACGATCAGCCCGAACTCGCCCGAGCCGAACCCAAGACGCTGCGCTACCGGCTGCTGCACGTCGCTGCCCGACTCGTCCGCGGCGGACGCCGTCTACGGCTCAAGATCGACCGCACCTGGCGCTGGGCCGCGAACCTCGCCACCGCCTTCAAGCGAGTCCAAGCACTGCCCACACCGCAGACCTGAACCAACCCCCCGCCACCCCGAGACGCCACGGACAACCCGGGAACCGAACCCGGGGAATCGACCACGCCCGAACCGGACCACCAGAACCGAACATCAACTCGCAGCCCGAAGTTCAACCTTGCCGCACATCTGAATAAGCAGGGCTAGAGGTCGAGGTCGATGTCGACCACCACGGGTGCGTGGTCGGAGGGTCCTTTGCCTTTGCGCGCCTCGCGGTCCACGTAGGCATCAACGATCGGAACCGAGGGCGAAATCAGTACGAGGTCGATGCGCATGCCGAGGTCCTTGTGGAACATTCCGGCCCGGTAGTCCCAGTACGTGAACGGGTGATCGCCCTTGCCCGGCCGCGCCCGCACATCGGTCAGTCCCCAGTCCACGAGCGCTTGTACGCCCGCTCGCTC
>JACCQS010000345.1 GCA_013814015.1 Geodermatophilaceae bacterium
GATCAGATTCTCGCAAGCGGATCGTCGACCGGTCGGCCCTACCGGCCGCGCGGACCGTTGAGTCCACAGTGGGACAGTGCGGTGTTGGCCGCCCTGGTCTTCGACCGCGGTCTCGATCGGCTCGCCCGGACCGTCACCGAAGTCTCCGCGCTCGACCCCGCTGCCCGACTCAACCTGCTCGCTGGAGACGGCGACCGACTTCTCGCGACGACCTGGGGCGACACGCTCTCGGTCCTGAGCACGACAGACGGCGTGGTCGTGGCGAGTGAGCCCTAGGACGACGACCCGGCCTGGGTCGACGTACCCGATCGGCACCTGGTGTCGGTTACCAGCGACGGGGTCGAGTTCGTCGACCTCAATGAGGCACAGTGACGACGCAGGTGGACAACCATCTCGGCCCGGACGAGGCCTACGGCGCCCTGCGGGCCGATGTCCTGGCCGGCTTGACTGCCACCCCGAAGATGTTGCCCCCCAAGTGGTTCTACGACGAGTACGGCAGCGAGCTCTTCGACGAGATCACCGGTCTACCGGAGTACTACCCGACCCGCGCCGAACGGGCCGTGCTCGACCTGCATGCCGGCGAGATCGCGCAGGCCTCGGCGGCTACGACGCTGGTGTAGCTGGGCAGCGGTACGTCGGACAAGACCCGGCTATTGCTGGACGCGCTGCGCGATGCCGGCACGTTGCGCCGGTTCGTGCCCTTCGACGTCGACCGGTCGGTGCTGCTCACCGCCGGTACAGCCATCGCCCAGGAGTACCCGGGGGTCGAGGTGGCAGCGGTATGCGGCGACTTCGAGCGGCACCTGGGGGAGTTACCGCGTGGCGGACGACGGCTAGTTGCCTTCCTCGGTTCTACGATCGGCAACCTCGAACCAGGGCCGCGTGCTCGCTGCCTGTCCGCACTCGCCGCGACGCTGGATCCTGGCGACTCGCTGCTCCTGGGGACCGATCTGGTCAAGGATTCCGAGCGACTGGTTGCGGCCTACGACGACGGCGCCGGGGTCACGACGGCCTGCAACCGCAACGTTCTCACGATCATCAACCGCGAACTCAAGGGCGACTTCGACTGGAGGCCTTCGATAATGTTGCGGTGTGGAACGCCGCCCTGGAACGGATCGAGGCGGCTGCGGGCCAGGACCCGTCAGGAGGTGAACATCGCCGACCTCGACATCGGGGTGGTCTTCGAGGCCGGCGAGGGGGTACGGACCGAGGTTTCCTCGAAGTTCCGTCCCGAAGGGGTAGCGGCTGAGCTCGCCGCGGCCGGGTTGCGGCGGACGCACTGGTGGACCGATCCGGCCGGCGATTTCGGGGTCTCCCTCCGAGCCTGCCCTTTGAGAACCTCGGTGACTCCTGTGGGTCTACTCCACAAGCCTCCCTGGTCAGCGAGCTTGGCGTCGAGACAATATCGCACGCAAGTCCTTTTCGGCGCGCCGTCACTCGATGCGATCCTCGGCGTCGGGTGCGGGTGGCGATCGGGAGCGGGGATGACTGACTGCGCGGCGTATTCGCGCCGGGGCTGGCGGTGCCGCTGCACCCGCGGTGAACCCACGATCGGCCAGGCACAGCATCCCAGGCTGCAAGGCCGCGACGAGCTGCTTGGCCAGGGTGACTTCACCGACCGCGTAGGAGTCCATCGCCGCGACCAGGACTGCGTGCGTGCCGCATTCGCCGAGCGCGACAATCCGTAGCTGCGGGAACGCGCTGCCATGCCCGCGGCCGATCCTGTCCCGGCCGAACACGCCGGCATTGGCGCCGGTGTCGGCGACATCGATGGTCGTGCCGTCGATGCTGACCAGCCGCCAGTCCCGGTAGTACGCTCCCCGCGTCGCCGACGTCGCCAACGGCAGGCAAGCCCGGTCGAACAACTCCGCCAACGGCTCAGGCCCCAGCCGCGCCCGGGCCTTGGAGATCGCGACCTGACTGGGCAACTCGTACTCCTCCGCGCCACAGGCCCACCTCAACCCCTCAGTCAGGTTGCGCATCACCTCCTCATGACCGGCCGAGGAGAACAACGTCATCGCCAGCACGTCGTAGACCGTCAGATGCGCCGGCAGCAGCCGGTTGCGCTCCTCACGCCGACCCGTCGCCTCGATGACCTCATCCACCAGAGGTCTTCGGCCTTGCCATTGACCTTTCCAGCGCCTGGTAGGCCCCCGCGGGTCGTGCCCGGCAGTACGGGACGTGGAACATCTCTCTCGGGAGTAGTGCCGTCAGCGCGCTACCGGAACGGCATAGGTGGTGGTGCGTTCACGCACCGGGCGACCGATCCCTGCGGCGATCTCGGTGAGCTCCGCCACGGTCTTGGCCGACCCGTGCTCTGATCCGGCCATGCGGCTGATTGTCTCCTCCATGAGGGTGCCGCCGACGTCGTTGGCCCCGGCCTGCAACATCGCCCGGGTCCCGCCGACGCCGAGCTTGACCCAGGACGTCTGCA
>JACCQS010000353.1 GCA_013814015.1 Geodermatophilaceae bacterium
AAGTCAGGCCGACGACCAGGGACGAGCCGGTGAGCAGGTAGGCCTGCACCGGCACCGCTACCAGCGTCATCTGGGTGCCGAGGACCGTGACGACGGTGCCGAGGAAGAGACGCTTGAACGCCGGCACCTGCAGCGGCGAGGTATCAACGGCCAACCGCCGCAACCAGTTCACCGCAACCAGTTCACGGAGTGCCGCCGGCGCCGACAAATTTCGCCCTTGTGCGCACAACGGTCAGAAATCCGGTCATTCCTTCGCCCTTATGCGCATAACGGCGAAGTGGGAGAGAGCGGAAGTCACGGGGCGAGGCGCTCGGTCACCCAGCCGTCCTCGGTATGACGGAACCGAAGCCGGTCGTGCAGCCGATTCTCCCGCCCGGACCAGAACTCGACGCTGTCCGGCCGTACCCGGTAGCCCTGCCACCTGGCTGGACGGGGAACGTCACCACCCTCTGGGTACGCGCGGGCCTGCGCGGCCCAGTCCGCTTCCAGCTCCGTACGGCCGGAAATCACCTGGGACTGGCGGCTGACCCGAGCCGCGATCCGCGCGCCGTACGGACGGCTGGTGAAATAGGCGTCCGACACCGCCTCCTCGACGACCTCGACCGGCCCGCTCAGCCGCACTTGACGGTGCATCGGATGCCAGGGAAAGACCAGCGCGGCGTACGGGTTGACCGCGAGCTCGTGCCCCTTCGCCGAATCGCCGTTGGTGAACACGACGATCCCGGATTCGTCGTAGGCCTTCATCAGGACCAGGCGTGCCGCGGGGATCGCGTCGGCACCCACGGTCGCCAGCACAACAGCGTTGGGCTCGGGAATGCCCGCGGTCACCGATTCGTCGTACCAACGCCGGAACTGCTCGAGCCAGCCGCCGGCCAGCTGGTCCTCGTTGAGCCCGGTGTCCCCGTACTCGATTCGCCCCGCCAGTATTCCGGAGCCGCTGCCCTCGCTCACTCCTTCATGCTCGCACTAGCTCATTCGGCATCTCCTGATGCCCGGCCAGCGTTGCGGGTTCGGGGCGTACGCGGCCGCCGGTTGCGACAAGAGACCGGGCGCTACCCGCGGGCACCCGGCGGTAGGTTTGAAGGGCCCGGGAGGCCAGCGCAGATGCCAGCCACGACCCAGCTACCACCAGGGAGACTGCCCCGATGTCTGACGATTTCGTCCCCGGTCTCGAAGGCGTCATCGCGTTCGAGACAACCATCGCCGAGCCTGACAAGGACGGCGGCTCGCTGCGCTACCGCGGCGTCGACATCGAGGACCTCGTCGGACGGGTGACCTTCGGCAACGTGTGGGCGCTGCTGGTCGACGGGAAGTTCGGCCCGGGTCTGCCGCCGGCCGAGCCGTTCCCGATCCCGGTACACACCGGTGACGTGCGCGTCGACGTACAGGCCGCCCTGGCCATGCTCACCCCGATCTGGGGATATCAGCCGCTGCTGGACATCTCCGACGACGAGGCTCGTGAGCAACTGGCCCGAGCCGCGGTCATGGCCCTGTCCTACGTCGCGCAATCCGCCCGTGGGATCGGCACGCCGATGATCCCGCAGAAGCGCATCGACGAGTGCCGAACCATCGTCGAGCGGTTCATGACCCGGTGGCGGGGAGAACCCGATCCCCAGCACACCGCCGCCGTCGATGCCTACTTCACCTCAGCGGCCGAGCACGGGATGAACGCCTCGACCTTCACCGCCCGAGTGATCGCCTCGACCGGAGCCGACGTCGCCGCTGCCCTGTCCGGTGCGATCGGGGCAATGTCCGGGCCGCTGCACGGCGGCGCCCCGTCCCGAGTACTGCACATGCTCGACGACGTTGCGAAGGAGGACGACGCGCGGGCCTACGTCAAGAAACTGCTCGACGGCAAGGGCCGGCTGATGGGGTTCGGGCATCGCGTCTACCGCGCCGAGGACCCGCGCGCTCGTACGCTGCGCAAGGCCGCCGAAGAACTCAACGCCCCCCGCTTCGAGGCCGCACTGGCCCTGGAGGATGCCGCCCTGGCCGAACTGCGCGAGCGGCGCCCGGACCGACCGATCGAAACCAACGTCGAATACTGGGCGGCCGTCGTCCTGGACTTCGCCGAAGTGCCCGCGCACATGTTCACCTCGATGTTCACCTGTGCCCGTACGGCGGGCTGGTGCGCCCACATCCTCGAGCAGAAGAAGACCGGCCGGCTGGTCCGTCCATCCGCCCGCTACGTCGGCCCGGATCCGCGCTCGGCCCAGGACGTCGAGGGCTGGAACACGATCCCCCATCAACTGCAGTTGGCCCAGGGCTGACCTGGATGGGCATAGCGATCCCGACCGAACTGCTGCCGGTCGACGGGCGATTCGGCTGCGGACCGTCCAAGGTCCGTCCGGAAGCGCTGGCCGCGCTGGCCGGCGACGGGGCCGCACTGATGGGGACCTCGCACCGCCAGAAGCCGGTCAAGTCCCTCGTCGGTCGGGTACGCGCGGGCCTGGGTGAGCTGTTCGCCCTTCCGGACGGGTACGAGGTGATCATCGGCAACGGGGGTACGACGGCCTTCTGGGACGCGGCCTCCTTCGGGCTGATCCGGGACCGGTCGGCGCACGGTACGTACGGCGAATTCTCGGCGAAGTTCGCCACCGTCATCCAGGAGGCGCCGTTTCTCGGGGAACCGACGGTCAGCCGGGCCGAGCCGGGTTCGCTGGTGTTGCCGACCGCGGCCGAGGGCGTGGACGCCTACGCGTGGGCGCACAACGAGACTTCGACCGGTGTGATGGCGCCGGTTGTCCGCCCGCCCGGCGCCGACCAGGACGCGCTGGTCCTGATCGATGCCACCAGTGGCGCCGGTGGCCTGCCGGTCGACCTCGCGGAGACCGACGTCTACTACTTCGCGCCGCAGAAGTGCTTCGCCGGTGACGGGGGGCTGTGGATCGCGCTGATGTCGCCGCGGGCCCTGCAGCGCGTCGCCGAGATCAAGGCCAGCCGGCGGTGGATGCCCGCCTTCTTGGACCTGTCGATCGCCGTGGGCAACTCGGCCAAGGATCAGACGTACAACACCCCGGCGGTGGCGACGCTGTTCCTGCTCGCCGACCAGCTGGAGTGGCTGCTCGGGCTGGGGGGTCTGGCTGGTGCGGTCGGGCGCACGAAGGACTCCTCGGCGCGCCTGTACGACTGGGCGACGGCCTCGCCGTACGC
>JACCQS010000359.1 GCA_013814015.1 Geodermatophilaceae bacterium
GATCATCATCACCATCCCGCACAGCTCACTGCAGAACGGGACCGGCGCCGGACGACTCAATGACGGACACCCGATCTCCCCGAGCCTGAGCGCCTACCTTGGCTGCGACGCCGAGATCCTCCCCTGCCTCCTCGACCAGAAAGGGGCCGTGATCGACCTGGGCCGGGCCCGGCGGCTGTTCACCGGCCCCTCCCGCGCCGCCCTGGAAATCCGGGATCGGGGTTGTGCCTGGCCAGGTTGTGACCGGCCCCTGTCCTGGTGCCAAGCGCATCACGTGATCGGCTGGATCAACGACGGCCACCTGCGCCGCGTTGTCCTGGGTTGCCTCCACGACGAAGTCCTCGACTGCGGCCTCCTCCAGGATTCCGTCCAGCTCATGAGATCTGTCCAAGTGCCAGCGCAGGACATCTTCGTCATCCGCGTGCCGTTGAGCAAGCCGTCCATGGACCACCGGCAGCGCAACCCGCAATCGGCAGATCGACAGGGGGACACCGAGTGCCTCTTCATAACCAGCGCGTTCTGCTCCGGTTTCGACGACGCCGGCAAGGACGAGACGAACCGCTCCGGCTTGGAAGTAGTGGCACGCCACAGGTTTCAGGTTGCGCAGGTGCAGCGGACTTCGCCATTCGCTCAGGCCTGTTGCCGGACGCCCGCGGCGAGTTGGGCGGCCAGCGATTGGACGGCCTTGGCTCCCGCGGGCGGCTCGCGGGCGTCCAGGAGCGCGCGCACGAACGCCGAGCCGACGATGACCGCATCGGCGTACCCAGCCACCTCGGCGGCCTGCGCCCCGGTGCTGACACCCAAGCCGACGGCCACCGGCAGGTCGCTGACTGCACGAACGCGGGCGACGAGGGCGGGAGCGACGGCGGACACCGCAGCCCGCGTCCCCGTGACGCCCATCGTCGAAGCGGCGTAGACGAAGCCGCGGCAGGCTGCGGCGGTCATGGCCAGCCGGGCATCGGTCGAGGACGGTGCCACCAGAAAGACCCGATCGAGGTCGGCCCGGTCAGTCGCGGCGATCCACTCCGCCGCCTCGTCGGGGATCAAGTCCGGCGTGATCGCCCCTGCTCCCCCGGCGGCGGCAAGATGGCGGGCGAAGCGATCGACGCCGTAGCGTTCGATCGGGTTCCAGTACGACATGACCACCGGCACGGCACCGGACTCGACGACGCCTTCGACGGCCCGGAACACGTCGCGCATCCCCACGCCTGCGCGGACTGCGACATCGACGGCCTGCTGGATGGTCGGCCCGTCCATTCCGGGGTCGCTGTACGGGACCCCGATCTCGACCACATCGGCACCGCCGGCGGCCGTCGCCACCATGGCCTCGACGGACGCCTCGACGGACGGATACCCCACCGGTAGGTAGCTGATCAACGCCGCCCGGCCCTCCGCGCGCGCAGCCGCAAGCCGCTCGGCCAATGCGCTCACCGGCAGGTCACTGCTCCTGCGGTGCCCGGGCAGCTAGGTCTTGCTCCGCCTGGCTCTGCTCGGCCAGATCGAAGTACTCAGAGGCGGTGGCAACGTCCTTGTCACCACGGCCGGACAGGTTCACCAGGATCAGGGCCGAAGGTCCGAGTTCGCGTCCGAGGACCAGCGCGCCCGCCAGCGCATGCGCCGACTCGATCGCCGGAATAATTCCCTCGGTTCGAGACAGCAATTCGAAGGCTTTCATCGCCTCGGCGTCGGTAACCGGAAGGTAGCTGGCCCGGCCGGTGTCGCGCAGGTAGGCATGCTCCGGCCCGACACCGGGATAGTCCAAGCCGGCCGAGATCGAATGCGACTCGGTGGTCTGGCCGTTCTCGTCCTGCAGCAGATAGGACCTCGCGCCGTGCAACACCCCGGGCAGGCCGCTGGTCAGCGTGGCCGCGTGCCGGCCGGTCTCGATACCCTCGCCGCCGGCCTCCAGGCCGAGCAGCCGTACGCCGTCGTCGCCCATGAACGCGGTGAAGATCCCGATTGCATTCGAACCGCCGCCCACACAGGCGACCACGGCATCGGGCAGACGCCCGAACCGATCAAGCAGCTGTGCGCGCGCCTCGTCCCCGATCACCCGCTGAAAGTCGCGGACCATCGTCGGAAAGGGGTGCGGCCCAGCGACTGTGCCGAACACATAGTTCGTCGTCTCGACGTTGGTGACCAAGTCCCGGAATGCTTCGTTGATGGCGTCCTTGAGAGTCCGCGAGCCAGTGGTCACCGGAACCACTTCGGCGCCGAGCAGCCGCATCCGGGCCACGTTCAACGCCTGACGCCGGGTGTCCTCCTCGCCCATGTAGACGGTGCAGGTCAAGCCCATCAGCGCCGCCGCGGTGGCCGTGGCCACCCCGTGCTGGCCGGCACCGGTCTCGGCGATCACCCGGGTCTTGCCGATTCGGCGGGTCAGCAGCGCCTGGCCCAGCACATTGTTGATCTTGTGTGAGCCGGTGTGGTTCAGATCTTCGCGCTTGAGCAGAATTCGGGCGCCACCGGCGTGCTCGCGTAGTCGCTTGGCCTCGGTGATCGGGGTCGGACGCCCCGAATAGTCACGCTGGAGATCCGCGAGTGCCTCCCGGAAAGACGGATCGGCCTTCGCGCTCTGATATGCCTCGCTGAGTTCGTCGAGCGCGGCCACCAAAGCCTCTGGGACGTAGCGGCCGCCGTACGGACCGAATCGCCCGGGAACGTCCATGTCGTTCCCGGCGGTGCTGGGTGCACTCATGGAGGTCGATCTCCCGGGCGCGCTCAGCGAGCCGGTCGGGGCGTCGCGGGATGCGAGCCGGCCGTGACGAGGTCGGCAACGGATTGACGTGGATTGCCGGAGCGCATCAGACCTTCACCGACGAGTACGGCGTCGGCCCCCGCGCATGCGTAGGCGATCAGATCATGGGCACCGCGCACGCCGGACTCGGCAACCTTGATCACCGACGAGGGCAGGCCCGGTGCGATCCGGTCGAAGGTTCCCCGGTCGACTTCGAAGGTACGCAGATTGCGGGCGTTCACCCCGATCACACTGGCGCCCGCGGCCAGCGCTCGATCAGCCTCCTGCTCGTCATGGATCTCGACCAGAGCCGTCATCCCTAGGGACTCAACGCGTTCGAGCAGACTGATCAGCGCCTCGTCCTCGAGTGCGGCAACGATCAGCAAACAGAGGTCAGCACCCCAGGCACGGGCCTCATGGACCTGATAGGGGCTGATGATGAAGTCCTTGCAGAGCACCGGAATTGCGACCTGGTCGCGTACCTGCCCAAGATCTTCCAGGGAACCGCCGAAGTGCCGCCGCTCGGTCAACACGCTGACCGCCCGCGCGCCACCGGCCTCGTACTCTCCGGCCAGCGCTGCAGGATCCTCGATCTCGGCGATCCTGCCCTTGGACGGACTACGTCGCTTGACCTCGGCGATGACCCCGACGCCGGGCGCCTGTAACGCCGTTCGGGCATCCATGGGTGCCTCGCGGCGCGCCGCAGCCGCCTTGACGTCAGCTAGCGGTCGGCGTGCTTCGCGGTCGGCGAGGTCGGCACGAACGCCGCCCATGATGTCGTCGAGCACTGTCACCTTGAGGACTTTTCCCTTCGCCGTCGCCAGGTCGGTCAACTGTAACGAGCACGCCGCAGCCGGCTGGTCGCGGGTGACCATCGTCAGGTCGATTGCGGGCTGCCCCGAGGCGGCGCTGTCGGGTCTTCCCCACGATCGAGGGCGGTCCAGATGGCTGCCTCGCTGACTGGCTGCGACGGATCAGCCGTCGCCGCAGGGTCGGCTACTGGCGGGTCGCTCTCGCTTCGGGCCTCGACTGGGCGAGTTCGGCGTTCGTACCGTGACCCCATGACCGGCCAACGCCTGCCGCGCAGGATAGTGAGCAATCCGACGGCGAGGCTCAGCCCAGCTCCCGACAACGCGAGCACAGCGGGTCCGACCGACAGATTGCGGTTCGGGAGGGCCGATTCACCCACGGTCGTTGCCCGCGCCTGTGCCCAACTCAGCGCCGCCGAGAATCCACCGTCGTAGAGGAAGAACCCGGTTATGGCCAGGGCGAGAATGCCGGCGGCCAGCAACACGAACGCCACGACGAAGCGCCCGATTCGACGGGTGGCTATCAATGCCAGCCCAGCGGCACCCACCAGCAACCCGATCGGCACCAGGGAGTCCGACACGTCCTGCCCGGTCAGCGACTCGCTGACCCCAGGCAGTGGTGGACGCGCCGGGAAGGCCACGTCCAACCACACCAGCCCTGTGGCTAGCAGCAGGACGGCTGCGGCCGTCACGCAACCGGCAACAGCCAGCAGCAGACCGCGCCGATCCGCGCCACTGACCGGGCGTGCATCATTCACGAGACCTCCCGCATGTTCTCCACGGTCGCGATGGCCGCCAGCACCACGTGTGCCTTGTGCCGTGTCTCGGCCTCCTCGCAGAGCGGGTCGCTGTCGGCGACGATCCCGGCTCCGGCCTGGACGTAGGCGACGCCGTCGCGCAGCACGGCCGTACGGATGGCGATCGCCACATCGATGGCGTCGGCGAAGTCTAGATAGCCGACTGCTCCGCCGTAGATCCCTCGGCGTACGGGTTCGAGTTCCTCGATGAGCTCCATCGCTCGCGGCTTCGGTGCCCCCGACAGCGTGCCGGCCGGGAAGGCGGCACGCAGCACGTCGAAAGGGGCGACGTCAGCGTCCAGGGTCGCGGAAACAGTCGACTCCAGGTGCATGACGTGGCTGTAGCGCGCCACGCTCATAAACTCGACGACCTCTACCGAACCTGGTCGACAGATCCGGCCCAGGTCGTTGCGGGCCAGGTCGACCAGCATGAGGTGTTCGGCGCGCTCCTTGGCATCGCTGAAAAGCTCGGCGGCCAGCC
>JACCQS010000363.1 GCA_013814015.1 Geodermatophilaceae bacterium
ACCTGCTCCAGTCGCTTGGCGTTGGGCACGATCCGCGGATCGGCGGTGTAGATGCCGTCCACGTCGGTATAGATCTCGCAGATGTCGGCGTTCAGTGCCGCGGCCAACGCAACGGCGGTGGTGTCCGATGCACCGCGACCGAGCGTGGTGATGTCCTTGGTGTCCTGGCTGACGCCCTGAAAGCCGGCGACGATCGCGATCGAACCCACGTCGAGGGCGCTCTGGATCCGCCCCGGCGTGATGTCGATGATCCGCGCCCTGCCGTGGGTCGCAGTAGTGATCACCCCCGCCTGCGAGCCGGTGAAGGATCTGGCCTCGAAGCCCAGGGTCGAGATCGCAATGGCCAGCAATGCCATGGAGATCCGCTCTCCGGCGGTGAGCAGCATGTCCAACTCGCGGCCGGGTGGGATCGGCGTGATCTGCATGGCTTGGTCTCGCAGGTCGTCGGTGGTATCACCCATGGCGCTGACCACCACCACGACGCTGTCCCCGCGGCGGCGAGCGGTCACGATCCGCTGGGCCACCCGCTTGATGTGCTCGGTGGTGGCCACGGAGGATCCACCGTACTTCTGCACGATCACGCCCACAGGGGATGAGGATACCGACGCGCCTCAAGCGGCTACTTCCAGTGATCGTGGGTGTGGACAATTGAGTTGCACGCGACCAGCGATGCATG
This sequence comes from Geodermatophilaceae bacterium, assembly GCA_013814015.1. Lineage (GTDB taxonomy): Bacteria > Actinomycetota > Actinomycetes > Mycobacteriales > Geodermatophilaceae > JACCQS01. The sequence continues at coordinate 677 of JACCQS010000363.1, forward strand.
AGGCACTGCGTTGTGCGCAATTTCGATCCGAAGACCAGTTTTGCCGCAGACGCTGCTTCGAGGTATGACGACACAGTTCGTGGCGACGAATCCGAGACGGTCGAGTGCCTGCGGGAACTCGCTCGCGGTGGCCCCGTCCTCGAACTCGCCATCGGCACCGGGCGAATCGCGCTGCCACTGGCGCAGAGTGGGTTGCGCGTCGACGGGATCGAACTGTCTCCGGACATGGTCGCGCGGCTCAGGGCCAAGCCGGGCGGCGACTCGATCGCGGTCACGATGGGCGACATGGCCGACGTGGCGGTCGTCGGCAACTATCGGCTGATCTACCTGGTCTACAACACGCTGTTCAACCTGCTGACTCAAGACGACCAGGTCCGCTGCTTCGAGAACGTGGCCAGCCACCTCACCGACGATGGCGTGTTCCTGGTCGAGGCGGCGACCCCGGACTCGAACCATGACGTCCGAGACCACCAGTACGTCGACGCCGAGGCGGTCGGGACCGACGAGGTCACGCTCGACGTCGGACGGTACGACCGCGTCGGCCAGATACTCGAGGAGTGCCACGTCACGCTGAGCCCGACGGGTATTCGGCTTGGGCCGATCGTCACCCGCTACGTGTGGCCGAGCGAGATGGACCTGATGGCGCGGATCGCGGGGTTGCGGCTGCACAGCCGCTCGGCCGGTTGGAATCACGAGCCGTTCGACTCGCGCAGCGTTCGGCACGTGTCGGTCTACGGCCGCTAGGCGCCGTCGCCGCGGTGGCCCGACACGCTCGGTGACGGGCGCTGCGCTACGCTCTGGACAACATGAACGGCGCGCTGCTCCTTAGCTGCCGCGACGAGGCCCCTCACTCCTAGGCCGGCTCCCTCGTCGCGGGTTCGCTGTTGCGCCGGTCGCCTCCGCTCGTGAACTCCCCGAGCAGAGCTGCGACATCCAGGCAGGAGCAACGCACGTGACCAGCACTTCGTACGACATAAGTACTCACCCGGCAGACATTTCCGGACACCCTTCAGCAGTCGATCACGCAGCTCGGCAGCGTCCCTCTGGGATGCCGATCCACAAGTACCAGCCATTCGGCGGGATTACCCTGCCGGATCGGACCTGGCCGGACCGGGCGATCGACCGGGCTCCGCTGTGGTGTGCGGTCGATCTGCGCGACGGGAACCAGGCCCTGATCGACCCGATGACACCGGCGCGGAAGATGCGGATGTTCAAGCTCTTGGTAGCCATGGGCTACAAGGAGATCGAAGTCGGGTTCCCGGCGGCGAGCCAGACCGACTTCGATTTCATCCGGCAGATCATCGAAGCCGAACTGATCCCCGAGGACGTGACGATCCAGGTCCTGACCCAGGCA
>JACCQS010000368.1 GCA_013814015.1 Geodermatophilaceae bacterium
AGGGCAAGGAGCACGTGGGTGACGCCACGGACAACGAGCGCCTCGAGAACGAGGGCCGCTCGGACCAGTCCAAGGCCGACCTCAAGAACGCCGGCGAGAAGGTCAAGGACGCGTTCAAGAACTGACACTTCCGCCGTTCTCGATGGCGGCCAGAGACGAAGCCCGGGTCAATCGACCCGGGCTTCGCTGTGTGTCCGGTCAACTATCGGGGAGCAGGTGTCGACGCAGGAACTCGGTCTGTACGGCGACCGCGCGCTCGAACCACTCCCCGAGGTAGACCTCGAAATGGCCCACCGGAAATCGGCGCAGCTCCATCCGGGGAGCGCGGCTGGCCAGTGCAGCAGCCTGATCGGCCGGCGTGATCGCGTCGTCGTCGCAGACCAGGACCAGCCAGGGACAGTCGATTCGGTGAGCGGTGTGGAAGGGGCGGTAGCGCGGCAGTCGCAGCATCACCCGCGGTGTGAACTGGTTGCGCCAGTGGTAGTCGGGCGGGAACAGATCCAGCAGCGCGGCGGTCGCGCCGGGCTCGACGAAGGGTGCGAAAACGCCGGATCCCGGTTCGGCGACCAGCGGCAGGAACGCCGGTGACCTGCCGAGCCGGCCGCGTACCTCGTCGCGGACCGCCGCGGCGATCATCCGAGCCAGGAACACCGGCCGGGGCAACCTACCCCGGCCGCCAAGCCCGGAGTACGGAACCTGGCTGATCGCCGCAGCGATCCGCGGGTCGGCTGCGGCCAGCGCAGCCACATGCCCACCGCTGAACGAGGTGCCCCACAGCGCGATCCGGTCCGGGTCGATCCCAGCAAGTGAGCGAGCGTAGGCAATGGCGGCTCGCCAGTCGCCGAGTTGTCGGTCGATGTCCATCAACTGACGCGGATGCCCCGCGCTGGCGCCGAAGTGTCGATAGTCGAAAACGAGGGCGGCGAGACCCGCGGCGACGAAGCGTTCCGCGTAGGCATCCAGCCGCGCGTCGCGGGGAAACGCGAAGCCATGGGCCAGCACCACGAGCGCCTGCGGCCCAGGACCGGGTGGCCGATACAGCCAAGCGGCACAGCGCAGACCGCCGGAGGTGAAGCTGACCTCGGCACGTGCGATGCCTCCAACGCTAACCGCCGTCCCGGAAGCAGGTCACGTAACTTCGGTGATCTTGACGTTGTTGTCGCTACAGACGCCCGAACCACGGCGTGAACCGACAATAAGGTCAAGATCACCGCGGATGGGTCGGACAAGTGGCGTGGCATGCTCGGTGACGTGACGAGCTGGTCCAGTCCCGGCGAAGTCCGGGAGGCGCTGGAGGGGACCGGGTATCTCGCCGACGAGGGGATAGCGACAGCTGCCTTCCTTGCGCTGGCCATGGGCCGCCCGCTGTTCACCGAAGGCGAGGCGGGTGTCGGCAAGACCGCGCTGGCCACCGCCCTCGCGCAGGCGACCGAACGGCCGCTGTATCGCCTGCAGTGCTACGAGGGCCTGGAGGCAAGCCAGGCCCTCTACGACTGGGACTTCCCACGCCAGATGCTGCACCTGCGTGCCGCGGAAGCTGCCGGCCTGACCGACGATCCGGACAAGCTCGAGGCCAGCCTGTACGACCGCCGCTTCCTCGTCGCGCGGCCGCTCCTACAGGCCCTGGAGGATTCACCCAGCGTCCTGCTGATCGACGAGATCGACCGCGCCGACGACGAGTTCGAGGCCTTTCTCCTGGAGATGCTGTCCGACTTCACCATCTCCATCCCCGAGATCGGCACGATCCGGGCCGATATCCCGCCGCTGGTCGTGCTCACCTCCAACCGCACGCGCGAGGTGCACGACGCCCTCAAACGGCGCTGCCTCTACCACTGGCTGGACCACCCGACCTATGAGCGGGAGGTGGCCATCCTGCGTACCCGGCTGCCGCAGATCACCGAGCAGTTGGCGGCCGATGTGGCCCGCGCGACCGGGAAACTGCGCCAGGCCGACCTGCTCAAACCGCCGGGCGTGGCCGAGGCGATGGACTGGGCTACCGCGCTGCACGTCCTGGGCGCCCGCGAGATCGATCCGGAGCGGGCCGCGATCACCCTCGGCGCGGTGCTGAAGTACCGCGAGGACGCCGACCGGATCAAGACCCTCGGCCTTTCTGCACTCCTCGGCAGCTGACCAGGACGTACGCCCGGAGTTGTCGTACGCGCGCATTGCACCCGATTCGTGCAGATTGCACCTGACGCGTTGTGTGCAATGGGCACAGAACGGGTGCAATGCCGGTGGCAGACTGGCTTCATGGCCACCGGCGGATCTGTCACCGAAGGATCTGTCACCGAAGGATCCGCGCCCGCGGTTCGGGATGTGGTCGAGACGGTCACGGCATTCGCCCGCACACTCCGGTACAGCGGCGTGCACGCCTCTCCGGACCGGGTGCAGGCGATGATCCGCGCAGTCGGAAAGCTCGATGTCCTGGACCCGAGTCACGTCTACTGGTCCGGCCGGCTGACCCTGTGCGCCAGCCAGGACGATGTGCAGCGCTACGACGCGGCCTTCTCCGCCTACTTCAGCGCAGAGGCGCCCCGCCAGGTCCAGACCTCCGGCCAGCCCCGGCGCAAAGTTGCGTCCTCGGCGTCGCTGGGGATCAACAACAGCGAAGGACAGGACAGCGCCGAGGACGCGCCGGACCTGGCTGCCGCGGCCAGCGGTGAGGAGATCCTGCGCCACCGCGACATCGGCCAGCTCAGCCCCGAGGAGCGCGAACAGTTGCAGCGATTGTTCGCGCTGCTGGCGCCGAACCCTCCGTTGCGCAGATCCCGGCGCCGTACGCCGGCCGCCCAGGGCAGCGTGCACGTCGCTCGCACCGTACGGCGGGCCTTGCACAACGGCGGCGAGCTCGTCGCCCTGTCCCGTCGCAAGGCCCGGCAGCGGCCGCGACGGGTGGTGGCGCTGCTCGATGTGAGTGGCTCGATGTCGCCGTACGCCGATGCCCTTCTGCGCTTCGCCCACGCACTCACCCGCGCTCACCAGGGGTCCACTGAGGTCTTCACCGTCGGGACCCGGCTGACCCGGGTCACGCGGGAGATGCGCTTGCGTGATCCGGACAAAGCATTGGCCGCAAGCGGCGCCGCCATCCCGGACTGGAGCGGTGGTACCCGGCTCGGCGAGGTCCTCAAAGCCTTTCTGGACCGTTGGGGACAGCGCGGGGTGGCTCGCGGCGCGGTGGTGATCCTGGCAAGTGACGGCTGGGAGCGTGGCGATCCGGACCTGCTCGCTGAGCAGATGTCGCGCCTGCACCGGCTGGCCCACCGGGTCATCTGGGTGAACCCGCACAAGGGCCGGAACGGATACGAGCCGCTGACCCGCGGAATGGCAGCCGCCCTGCCCTACGTTGACTCCTTCGTGTCTGGTCACAGCCTCGCGGCATTCGAGGTGCTTGCCAAGGAGATCGCCGATGCGTGAAGTGATGGACGAACTGCTCACCTGGTGGAAGGCCGGAGACACAGTCGGAGTGGGAACGGTGATCGCCACCTGGCGCTCGGCCCCCCGCCCGGCCGGTGCGTCCATGCTGGTCGGCCCCGACGGGACCGCTGTGGGCAGCGTCTCCGGTGGCTGTGTCGAGGGGGCGGTGTACGAGGAGGCCGTCAGTGCCGTCGAGTCCGGCGAGGTGACACTGCGCCGGTACGGGGTCAGCGACGACGACGCGTTCGCGGTGGGGCTGACCTGCGGCGGGATTCTCGATGTGTACGTGGAGCCGGTGTCCCGCGAGAGCTTCCCCGAACTGGCCGAGGTCGCCGCCTCCATCGCATCCGGCGAACCGGTGGCGGTGGTGAGCTGTGTGGCCGGTCCCCAGGACCGGATCGGCAAGCGGCTCGTGCTCTGGACCGATCGCACCTCCGGCAGCTTGGGGCTGGAACGGCTCGACGAGGCCGTTGCCGGTGATGTCCGCGGCTTACTCGCGGCTGGGCGTACAGCGACTGTCCACTATGGACACGACGGTGAGCGACGCGGCGATGACCTGACGCTTTTCGTCGCCTCCTACGCGCCGCCCGCGCGGATGGTTGTCTTCGGTGCGATCGACTTCGCCGCCGCCGTCGCCCGAGTCGGCGCCTTCCTCGGCTATCGGGTCACCGTGTGCGATGCCCGCCCGGTCTTCGCAACTCCGAAGCGCTTTCCCGAGGCCGACGAGGTCATCGCCGACTGGCCGCATCGCTATCTGCAGGCCGAGGTCGATGCCGGGCGGATCGACGAGCGAACCGTCCTCTGCGTACTGACCCACGATCCCAAGTTCGACGTGCCCGTGCTCGAACTCGCCCTGCAACTGCCGGTCGCCTACGTCGGTGCGATGGGCTCCCGCCGGACCCATGAGGACCGACTGGAGCGGCTCAAGGAGGCCGGGGTCGGCGAGAAGGAACTCGACAGGCTCGCCTCACCGATCGGACTTGACCTCGGCGCCCGTACGCCCGAGGAGACCGCGATCTCGATCGCCGCGGAGATCATCGCCGGCCGGTGGGGCGGCTCCGGCGAACGGTTGGCCGAGGGCGGCGGACCCATCCATACCGGTGCCGCTCGCTGACTAGCCGACCTGAGGACCTGCTAAGGTATGAGCATGTTGGATCGACGGCTCCAGGTGCTGATCGACGAGCCACGCTATGAACGTCTCAAGCGCGCCGCCCAGGTTCGTGGCCTGCCGATCGGGGAGTTGATCCGCGAGGCGATCGATCGGACCTTCGGCGACGATCCCGGCGGTCGGCGGGCAGCCCTGGCGCGCATATTGGACGCCCCGCCTACGCCGGTTCCCAGCGATCCGATGGAACTCAAGCGCGAGTTGCGTGCGGCTCATGCTGCGCGTTGCAGTGGCTAGGGCCGTCACCGAGCCGACGACGAGGTATCTGCTTGACACCAATGTCTTCGTCTACGCGCTCGGCACCGACCACCCGTTGCGTGCCCCGTCGCGGGCGCTCCTTCACGATTCCGCGTCCGGCGACATCGAGATCACGACGACCGCCCTAGTGCTTCAGGAGTTCCTCCACGTGCGATCGACGCGGCGACCCCGGAGCGATGCAGCCGCAGTGACTCGTGATCTTGCGCTGGCCTGCGATCCCTTGTTACCGGCGGACCGATCCGACCTGAATCTGGCAATTGAGCTTTTCGAGATCCATCCCGGCTTGGACGCGTTTGATTCCCTTCTGGCAGCGGTCGGGCTGCGAGCCGGAGGGACGGTACTGGTGTCGGCCGACCGAGCTTTCGGTGCTGTCCGGGACCTGATCTGGCTAAACCTTGCCGACTACCAGGAAGCTCGCGCCGGCCAGAGATGACGAGCTGGCCGGCGATTTCCCGGTTGGACATCCCGCGCGCGATCATCGCCAGCACCTCGCGCTCCCGGCTGGTCAGGACCTCCAGCACTCCACCCCCACCTTCCTGGCGGTTTACGTCAAAATCGCCAAGCACCGCATCTCTGCTGCGTACGCCGCGATCGATGCGCGCTTCGACGATCCGGTCGACCAGCCGGCGGGTCATACCCGGTGAGATGACCGCTCCGCCCCGCATCGCCGCATGAATCGCCTCGATGAGTTGGGCGGTGGAGTGTCCTTGACCAGAAAGCCCACGGCCCCGGCCTCCAGTGCGTCGAACACGTTTTCGTCGGTGTCGAAGGTGGTCAGGATCAGGACATGCCGCGGTCGCGAAAGCGCCAGCACCTGCCGGGTGGCCGCGATCCCGTCCAAGCGCGGCATCCGGATGTCCATCAGCACCACGTCGGGTTCATGACGTGCGGCCAGCTCGACGGCATCGGCACCGTCGACGGCCTCAGCCACCACCTCCAGCCCGTCCGTCGCCTCCAGAAGCGCGCAGAACCTGGCCCGGACCAGCGCCTGATCGTCGACGACGAAGTCTCGATCTGGGGTCTTCTCCGTAGTAGTAGAGCACCAGCACATCCGCAATCTGGCGGGAATCGCGCAGCGGCATACCCCAACCGCCGTGGCCGTGAACGCGTAGTAGCTGGCGACGGCACGCTCGCAGCCTCGATCGTCGCAATAGAACCGACGGCCATGTTCATCTGGAACTCCACCCTGGGGGCGACCGCTGCGACCAGCCTCGTGTCACTGTTCGCGCACGATCGTCACCATGGTCGGTTCGCAGCCGAATGCGTTCGGTGGCGCCGGGCAGAACGGCCAGTGCCGTCAACCCCGCACCGACTGGGCAGCTGTGCACCCCTAAGCTCGCCCGCGTACGC
>JACCQS010000379.1 GCA_013814015.1 Geodermatophilaceae bacterium
TGTCGTTGGGGGCCCTCGCGGTACCGCTGCCGCGTGCTGTCGGCAGCGGCGCGACGAGTAGGCCAACCCAGCAGCAGAATGTCGCGTTCGAGCCAGATGCGAGGGCGGCTTGTCCGGTTCTCGAGACCGCCGTGTGGCTCCCACCCTGACATGCGGTGGGGGGTCCTTGCCTTGTTCGGTTATAGGGCTTCATGAAAGCGACGCTAGGTAAGTTGAGCCAACGACGTCAGGGCGTGAGCATGCGGCTTGCGGTGTAGCCAGCCACACCGTGCGGTGGGGTCAAACACCCTGGCGGCATCGACGCTGTACGCGTCGAATGTCGGTATGCCGCCGATCACCGTCGTCCTCGCCGATGACAACCTCATCGTCCGCGAGGGCGTGCGGGCCTTGCTCAGCTATGACCGTGATGTCGAGGTCGTGGGGGTGGCCGGCGACTACGACGAGCTGGTCGCGCAGGCAATGGCTCTGACGCCGCAGGTTGTGGTGACCGACATCCGGATGCCACCCACCTTCGGCGATGAAGGCATCGAGGCCGCCAAAGAGGTTCGAAAGCGACTGCCGGGCACCGGGATCGTCATCCTGAGCCAGTACGACAGTCCTGAGTACGCGATCAGTCTGCTGAATGAGGGGTCAGCGGGATATGCGTACCTGCTGAAAGATCACGTGGCCGATTCCGGTCGGCTGGGAAAGGCGATCCGTGAGGTCGCCACGGGCGGTTCGATGCTCGACCCGGAGATCGTCGCCGCGCTGGTAGCTCCGGCCCGTACCGAAGGGGTCTTGTCCGAGAGCGAGGAACTGCTCCTGCGCCAGGTAGCCGAGGGGCGTCCGGTCAAGGCGATCGCCTCGGGATCCGGCCAGACCCCGGAAGCTGTGGATTCGGCCATCCAGGCGCTGTTCCTCACCCTGGCCCGCGGCGCCACCGCCGGGCAAGGTGCGGCGCTGTCGCGCTTGCGGATGCTGCACACCGCGATCCTGCGCCAAGAGGAGCAGGGCGAGACCTTGTCGAGACTGCTTCCGGGCGGACTCGCGGAGAAGTTGCGCCGCGACCGGCACAGCGCGGACAAGACCGAACGACTCACCGTCACCGTCCTCATGTCCGACGTCCGCGGCTACTCAGGGATCGCCGAACGCGCGGATCCCGCCGCGCTCGCAGGTCAGCTCAATGCTCACCGGGGCGCCATGAACGCTGCCATCCTCTCCGAGAAGGGAACGGTCATGCAGTACGTGGGAGATGCGGTCATGGCGGTGTTCGGTGCACCCGATCCGCAGTCCGATCACGCAACGCGGGCAGTCAACTGCGCCAAGGCCATGCACGAGGGGCAACACCGTCTCGACCAGACCTGGGCGCAGGACGGCTTGGCTCCCTTCGGCCTGGGAATCGGCATCAGCACAGGCGAGGTCGCCGCAGCCTTGCTCGGCAGCGACGAGCGTCTGGAGTACACGATGGTCGGTGACACAGTGAACCTCGCCCAACGGCTGCAGGACCTCGCCCGACCCGCCGGGACCACGGTGCTGAGTGCCGCGACGGTTCAGGCGGCACAAGGGGACTGGCCGCTGGAGCCGATGGGCGAATGCCCGGTGAAGGGACGGTCAGCCCCGGTCGTGGCCTATCGATTGCCGCCGGTGGGCCGGCTGGAGATGTCGGCAACGGCGAGCGCCGCTCAGTCCGCAGCCGCAGCCACGGCGCCGCTCCGATGACCGCCGCCCCAGCGGTCAAGGTCCGGCACGCCCGGCGGACGTATACCGCCGACCTGGCTCCCGTACGCGCGTTGCGCGGCATCGACCTGGACGTCGGCTCCGGTGAGTTCCTCGCGGTGACCGGCCCGTCGGGATGCGGCAAGTCGACGCTGCTCAACGTGATCGCCGGGCTGGACAGCCTGGACGAGGGCACGATCGAGGTGGACGGGCAGCGGGTCGACGGTCGCGACGAAGATTGGCTGGCCACCTTCCGACGGCACCACATCGGGATCGTGTTCCAGTTCTTCAACCTCCTCGACGGTGTGTCGGCGTTGGACAACCTCGTCCTGCCCGGCGTCCTTGGTGGCATGCGCCGTCGTGCCGCCGAATCCCGAGCCCGCGACCTGCTGGACCTGCTGGGGCTGGGCGATCGGGCCGAGCAGATTCCCGCTGTCCTGTCCGGTGGGCAACGCCAGCGGTTGGCGATCGCCCGCGCGCTGGTCAACGAGCCCACGTTGCTGCTGGCCGACGAACCGACCGGAGCCCTGGACACCGCCGGCGGCATGGAGATCCTGGAACTGTTCCGCCGGCTGCACGCCGGTGGGCAGACGATCGTGCTGGTCACCCACTCACCGGAAGTGGCGGCTGGGGCTGCCCGCCAGGTCCTGATGCGTGACGGCCTGATCGAGGCGGACTCCGCGTCGCCAGCGCAAGCATCGTCCTCGGGGGCAGACGCCGAGGCTCGAGACAGCGAGCCCGTGCCGGCCGATCTGGCCGCCGGAGCGGTGTGATGGCGGCTGTACGAACTTGGCTGCGGCTAGACCTACGCCGACGGCGGCGGTCGCTGACTGTTCTGGCCCTCCTCATCGCCTTCACCACCACAGTCGTGCTGGCCGCCACTGCCGGTGCGCGGCGCGGAGATTCCGCGATAGAGAGGCTCACTGCCCAGACCCTGCCGCTCGATCTCGTCGTCCTGCCCAACAAGCCCGGCTTCGACTGGGACGCCGTGCGCGCCATGCCCCAGGTCGAGGCCGT
>JACCQS010000382.1 GCA_013814015.1 Geodermatophilaceae bacterium
CCGTACGAGCGCGCGGAGCTCGGCCGCGCGGCGGGCAGCCGTCCGCCTCTGGAGCTGGGAGGGAATCGCGGCTCGCCTGCTGGCAACAAGTCCCAGCGGCTGAGCACCGTCACAGTGCCGGGATGACCCACACGGCCAACACCGAACCGTCGCCGTTGACCAGGCTCAATGTGCCCGGACCGCGAGGGGCATCGAAGGCGATCAGGGTGCCCGCGGTCGTGGGCTGACCAGCACTGAATCCAAGGCTGTCCGCGCCGGTCACGCCGAAGAACGACGCCACCGCCACGCCGCCGTCGGGTGTGAACTGCCAGTTGTCATAGCCGACCGACAGGCTCGAGGTCGCGGTGAGCGCCCCCTCGTCGAGGGTCACGCTCAGATCGAGCACCAGATAGGTGCCCGAAGCCGGATCGATCCAGGCCGCCGGATCACCCGCCGCGATCCAGCGCGGATTGGCCACGGTCGCGCTGAACGCCGCCCGCGCCGCCTCCGGATGGACCGGTACGCCGAGTTCTCCAGCAAGAACGCCCGGGGTCGCCGCTGTAATCGGCCACTGCGCCCAGGCCCCGTCGTAGGTCTCCAGAGCCAGGGTGCCGACAGCTGCCAACGTGTCAAAGGCGACCAGGCCCGTCGCGCTCTCACCCGTGGCGAGGTTCAGCGTGGACAGCAACGGTTCGTACCCACCGGCGATCAACTCGCCCCCCACCGCAGCCTGCGACTCAGAGGTGAACGTCCAGTCGAACCAGGAGATCTGGCTTACCGAAGCGTTCGTGTCGGTGCGGGTGAGGCTGAGTTCGACCACCAGGAAACCGCCGGACACTGGCGCGGAATAGCTACCCCAGGCCGCGCTCGGTTGCGCGGTGGCCGACTCGATCGTGATCTGGTAGCTGTTCTCCCCGAGCGTGACATCACCGGCCGTGCCAACGACACCTTGGAACGGCTCGCCCGGCGCCGAGTCCGAACTGAACGGATTGACGAACTCGTGTCGCAGGTTGTCAAAGGCGACGAATCCGACCACGACCAATCCGCCGACCAGGAGCAGCGGCAGCAAGACGGCGAACAGCGATCTGCCGACGCTTCGCTTGATCACCCGTTGTTGGGCGGCAGCCGCGGCCATCACGGCGGCGAACTCGGGGGGCAGGCCGGCGGTCGGGTACGGGTTGGGCGTACCGGCAGTCGGGTACGGGCTGGGCGTTTCGACCGGGATCGGATCGTAGGGCCGACCGGCAGCGTTGCCCTGGTAGGCCGATGGCTGCACCCCATCCAAGCCGGGGGCCGAGGCCGGCGCATCACCTCTGTACAGCGCGTCGTCCTTCTTGCCGAAGAGCCAACCCATCCCGTCCCCGACCTCGAAGCCTCAAGAGCTACGTCTGTCCCGCCCCGCGCAACCTGCCTGGCGCGCGGTCAGCGTAATCGCAAAAGCTGCGCCTGCGGTACAGTCCGGTGCCGCTCACTGAAGATTCTCCGGAGGAACTGGCTTGACCGTCACGCTGCCCGACTTCGTCATTATCGGGGCACAGAAGGCGGCTTCGACTCTCCTGTTGCGCAGTTTACGGCAACATCCAGAGGCGTGGTTGCCAGCTAAAGAGAACCCATTTTTCCGTGACCCGGTTTATGATCCCGGTGCTCTCGACGATTTCGCCGCCGAATTCTCCGGGCATACGGAACGGAGGCTGGGATTCAAGTGTCCTGACTATCTCGGCCGTCCTGAAGTTCCGGCGCGGCTGCACAAGGACCTCTCCGAACCACACTTGATCGTCTGCCTGCGTAATCCGGTGCAGCGGGCTCTGGCCGCCTACTTCTGGAAGGTGCGCTGGGGGCTCATCCCCGTACTTTCGGCCGAACAAGGCATGCAACATGTGTTGGACGGGGACTACCAGGAGCGTGATCCCTCGGTGGGAGACATCCTGAACTGGGGCCTCTACCACCAACATCTGAGTCGCTATTTGGATTATTTTCCGCGCGAGAGTATCCTCGTACTCTTCGACGAGGACCTGCATCGTGATCCAGAAGCAGTCATGCGCGAGACACATGGATTTCTCGGGATTGCACCCGACGTCATTCCGACCGACCTTCGGGTGAAGCAGAATCCCGGTATCTATTCACTGGAGCGACTTCGGTTCGGCCAACGGCGCAGCAAACACATGTCGCAATGGGATGCCGCGCGCACCTACCATTCGATCCCATATCCGAAGAGTCGCCTGAAGCGCGCCTATACCGATGTCATAGCCGGCCTTGATCGGTACGTCCTGGCCCCGCGCTATTCGAATGAGAAGCCGAAGTTGTCCCCCGATCTGACGAATCGGCTTTGGGAGTTCTACGCACAGGACGTCGCGGCCCTACAGCAGCTGGTCGATCGGGATCTCAGCAGCTGGTCACCGAAGCCCGCGAGCCGGGAGCCATGAGCCGAGCTGCGCCCGGCCACGTTCTAGTGCTGGGGCCACTGCCGCCTCCGGTGCACGGTGCGGCCGTGGTCACGGTGGGGATGATCGAATGGCTCCGCAGGGCCGGGATCCGGGTCAGCATCGTCGATGCCTCCGTGGACAGCCACGGCATCGCCACGATCAGCGGATTCG
>JACCQS010000387.1 GCA_013814015.1 Geodermatophilaceae bacterium
TGCGACCAGAACGTTGAGCACCACGAACAGGATCGTGCTGGCCTGGACGAAGATGCCGAGCAAGGCCCCGAGCAACACCAGAATGCTGATCACGATCGCCGTGATCCGAGCCCAGCCGGCGCCGCGCAAGAGGAAAATCGCACAGGCGGCCAGCAAACCACCGAAGAGGGCCAAGCTGATCAGGGCGATCGGGACGTACGCCAGTGCACCCGCTTCGAAGAGCGCCTGCTTGCCCGAGGCCGTGCAGTGCGCCGGGAGGGTCAGTTGGGCATGGGTGGCCACTCGTAGGGCCTTCTTGCTCTCGATGCTGTCCAGGCAGACCACGGTGTCCCCCTCGAGCCGCGACAGCAGCGCGGTCTCGCCGGAGCGGGCGGCCAACTCCTCCAGAACCGGACGGGCACTGGTCCGAAGGTCCATCCCTCGTACGGCCGCCAACCCGATCTCCACCAGAGCCGCGCGATGTAGGTGCGCTGTCCTGGATCCTGTTCGACGAACTCGTGGTGGACCAGCATGGCCAGCAGCCGATGAGCGGTGGAGTTCGCCACGCCGAGGTAGTCGCTGGCATCGGAGAGTCGAATAGCTTTGCGCTCCCGGAACAGCAGCAAGAGGCGCAGGGCATTACCGACCGAAGTGATCGGGTACGTCGGTTCTGCTCGACCTGCGGCATTGACCACGTTCGGCCGCCAGGACATTACTTCGTGGTGGTGGAGCCCTCCCAGCTCGCAGCTGAGCCGAGCATCGGCGAGCTCAAGGTTGCCCGTCGACCGGTTGGGCCCCGAGCTGGTCGCGCAGCAAGGAAAGCGCGGCCTGCTCGGAGTCAACCGGCTCGGTCGGCCCCGAGGGATCGACTGGTTCGCCGACCTCTTCACTGGCCTCGGGGTGTGACCGGACTGCCGTGTCCGCGACGAAGGTGCCCGACCCTCCGGCGCCGGCAACCGTCAAGGACTGCTGCTCCTCACCGGTGTCCACGATCGTCTGTACCTGCCAGTCGACGCCGAGCCTGTCGCGCAACGCGGCCCGGATGATCTCGGTGTTCATCTCCTCGGACAACCGGCGCATCAACCCAGACGAGTTGATCCCGAGCTTGAGCACTGCCCCTTCGACAGCAAGGACGTTCGCTGACATCAGCAACGCGGCCGTCGTTCGCTTGCGTTCCTTGATCGCGTCGAGGATGTCCGGCCAGAGTCGGCGGAGGTCGACGACGGTCAGGTCACCGGTGGGTACGGCCGCCCGCGGCGGCTCAGCTACCCGTGGTGGCTCAGCTGCTCGTGGCGGCTCAACCGAGGGGTGGGAACCGACCGCACCGACCGCACGGACCGGCTCGACTGCACCCACCGCGGCCGGTGCTTGTGCCGCAGGTGCCGGCCCACGTCCCGAGGTAGCGGCCGGCAGCGACGCGTCCTGTGCTTTGGTCGGCGCTCGATCCTGGCGTCCCGGCCCGGCGTCAGCAGCGCGCGCGGGCGCTGCCGGAGGCGTAGCGGATGGCAGGTCGGCGATCTGCATCCGCCGCTCGAGTCGTTCGATCCGCTGCAACGTGGCCGACGAGTCGTCGCTTGCCGCCGGCAACAGCATCCGTGCGCAGACGAGTTCCAGGAGCAACCGGGGTGCCGTCGTACCGCGCATCTCCGTCAGTCCATTGTGGACGATGTCGGCCAGCCGGGACAGCGTCGCCGTACCGAGTCTGACCGCCTGATCGGCCATCGTCGTGAGTTGATCGCCGGGCAGATCCAGCATGCCCTTGGCCGCGGCGTCCGGAACCGCATCGAGGATCACCAGATCACGCAGCCGGTCCAGCAGGTCAGCGGTGAATCGGCGCGGATCGTGGCCGGCCTCGCTGACCCGGTCCACGGCTCCGAACACCCCTCCCGCGTCACCGGCGGCCAGCGCGTCGATCGTCTCGTCCAGTAAGGCGCCGTCGGTGACCCCGAGCAGGCCCACCGCCCGCCGGTAGGTGACCCCGTCCTCGCCGGCGCCGGCCAGCAGTTGATCCATGATCGAGAGGGCATCCCGGGCCGATCCCCCACCGGCCCGTACGACCAGGGGAAAGACCGAGTCGTCGACGCTGGCCTTCTCCTCCTCGCAGATGCGGACCAGCAGTCCGCGCAGCACCGAGGGCGCCATCAGCCGGAACGGATAGTGGTGGGTCCGCGACCGGATCGTCGGCATCACCTTCTCCGGTTCCGTGGTGGCGAAGATGAAAACCACGAAATCCGGAGGTTCCTCGACCAGCTTGAGCAGCGCGTTGAAGCCCTGGGGGGACACCATGTGCGCTT
>JACCQS010000427.1 GCA_013814015.1 Geodermatophilaceae bacterium
CTGCGGCGCGGTGCGGTGCGTGAACACCGCCGAGAGCTGCGCGGTCAGCGTCGTCTGATCAGCCAGATCGGCCAGCAGCCGCGACCCGGCATGCGACACGACACCATCACCGTCAGCAGACACCACGACCGGCGGGCGAATACGAGTAGCGTGCACGTGGAAAGTGCCTTCCTGTTCGGTGATTCGAGCCTCGACAAGCTCAGAATCCCCTACAGGCAAGGCACTTTCGTTCATCTACACACCGAACACCAACTTGATCTTAAAGAACCCGGGCTAGAGTACTACCCGCCGAAAATCCTGCCCGCAAAGCCCTCGGCCGGCCAAGCGCATCCGGACTCTAGCGAAGAGTCCCTTCACCGCGCAGTATTCTGTGATCAGAAACCTGGCTGTCAGTCGCTCGTCCATCGTAGTCAGCAAGCCATCGAGGGAAGCTGAAGAAGATGTAGTCAATTTTCGCGGAACCAAACGTAGCTGCATTATAGGTCCCATCGCCGCCGATGTGACGCTGGTCGACCTCCTGCCCGACGCCATACCCGATCTGGCACGTACTTGTACCGTCGCCGCCGAAACGCCGAATGTAGATCGGCCTCACCTCGGCCGCCTCAGCGCAGCTGCGAGAGTTGATGTTCAGGTCGCCACCCAGCAATATTGCGCCTCCCCCGTAGGCATACTCCTTCATTTGTCTGCCTACTTCGATCGCCTGCGAGACCCGGAAACTTTCATAGGTAAAATGAGTCACGCATTGTCGAATCGGTCCTCCAACCACAATCGTTCCGCAGAACAAGTATCTTGGTTCGGAATTAGGGGAGTTCGGCAGAAGCGTCTGATTGACGTCGGTCGGCGGCCCCCAGTTGGAGAGGATCGCCAGGCCCCACTCCATGCTGCCCTCACACCGAGCCGAGGAGATAGCGGCGGTCCATAGGAAGGAGCCCGTCCATGCCGGGCCAAGGCCAGCGATAATTCTTTCGTATGTGACGCGGCAAACCTCCTGCAGCGTCACTATCGTGGAGGACTGGCTGTTGATGCTTGTCACGATGGCGCTCGCCCGGACTGAGCTACTATTATTCGCGCACCTCGGGTCGACACCAGGATTCGTGCTGCCGACCTGATCGCAGACGTTGAAGTTAAGGACGCGCGTCTGGATGCTGGCGGCCTCTGCCTGATCCGTATGGTTGATTCCGATCAGCATAGAGATGACGAGCGCCGCTAGCATGCCGCCGATCACAAACTTCCCTTGGCTCCGGCCGGAAATGTGCAAGGCACGTCCCTTCATCGGAGCGCGCAGGCCGGGGTGGACAAGCGCGTCGCTACGGCGGCGGTCAATGGGGTGGGTGCGGCCAGCGTGGGAATGGTTCCTGATTCCGTTTGTAAGATCCAGGTCTGCAGGTGGGCCTGGTTCTCGGTTGCGAAACCGACCGTGGCCGAGACCGACGCTCCGTCCCTGCTGGTGTAAATGAGGTCACTGGGGCTGTCCAGGAATAGCTCACGGCTGTCACCGGTGTCGAGCTTTATCTCGGTGGCCGCGCTTCGGCCCGGCTCGGCAATGGTCCCGCCACTGGTGGTGAGAAGGAACTCGCCTGACTCTGACCAGTCGAGTCCACTTAACACGGTATCGGGCTCTGACGGGGTGTAGACGATGGTCTCGTTACCGGTCGCGATATCGACAACCCGCAGGCTCCACTGCGCCTCGCCATCCGCGACTGCCCAGTCATAGGCGATCATTGCGATTCTCGAGCCGTCGGGGCTCCACACCGGGGAGTAGTCGGTTCGGCTTCGGCTGTCCGCATCAGCCGGGAAGCGCCGAAACGCCGACGGGTTGTCGCGAGGGATCAACGCGACCCTCGAAACATCGTTCAGGTCAGTCGTTGCTGAGACGATGACGGCGATGAGGCTGCCATCCGGCGATGCCCGCGGAAAGGTCAGGTCCGGTGCGGTTACCAGTTCGGTCTGTGCGCCGGTGCCAGCGTTCACCGCAACCAGGGTGGTTTCGGCTCGAACTCCGTAGGGCGGAGGTGACATTGGGGAGAGGGCTAGAAGGATCTCGCGCCCGTCGGTGGTCAGGCTCGCAGACACCGCGCGTCCGTCCTGCGTCACCTGGATCTGTCTACCGTCGGCCCTGACCCCCCACAGATCAAACCCATATCCGTCCGGATCCCGCACCGCCTCCTCGGTTCCGCCGAGGAACGCCGCGACATAGGGACCCTCATCACAAGGCGCAAGCTGGTCCAGTACCGACGTCGTTGCATCCGAGGGCGCACCGCCGCCCTGCGGGGCACAACTTGTGACAGCCGCGCCGATGAGAACAACGATACAGAAGCGGTGAACTCCCGGCACCGTCATGGCGACGACGTTAGCTCAAAGTCATGCGGCGAACATGAAAGATCAACAATCGCTTTGCCGTCACGTTGAAGGCCTGGGCTGGCTCGATTGAGTCCTTCTCGCCTTTCCCTCATCAGCGGCTCCAGAAACCAATCCCGTACGGCGTACGTTCTAGCCCGGGTTAATGCCGCGACAAGTCGCGCCCCCCATGCCCGCCCCGTGTCGACGGCGCCCACCACAGCACTCACGGATGTCTCACCCAGTGCCGGCCACGGGTCCTACACACAGGTGTCCGCCACCAGGCGAAGGGGAGGTTGCCCGGGGTCTAGCAATGACCAGGCTCGTGCCCATTCGCGCTGCCAGGCTTCCTCGGGTAGCCGTCCTTGCCGCGCGGCCACGGCGCACCGGTCCAACTCCTGGATGATGCTTGCCGCTGTCTCCGGGCGCAGCGAGGTGTCAAAACCCGGGATGTCGGGCCAACTACGGCTCGTGGCGTGGACCTCCACGGCTACCACCCGTGCCCGGTCGACGACGGAGTGCCTGCTCGCCCAGACCACCAGCAGAAGTGCCGGAAGCGGAATCGCTAGCAACACGGCGGGCCAGGTC
>JACCQS010000439.1 GCA_013814015.1 Geodermatophilaceae bacterium
TGGCGCCATAGGTCAGGACGACGGCCATCTGCAACAGCGTCCGGGTGGTCCCGCGCAGCCGCGGCTCGGTGTTGTCGTCGAAGGTCTCGGCGCAGTCCCCACCCTGGAGCAAGAAGGCCCTGCCAGCAGCGACCTCGGCCAGCCGCGCGCGGAGCATGTCGACCTCGCTCGGGGCCACGATCGGCGGCACCGTGCTGAGGGTCGTCAGCACGGTGGCCAACTCGGCCTGGTCCGGCCAGGCGGGCTGTTGGGCGATCGGCAGGGATCGCCAGCTGTCAATATCAGGAGCCATGCTCACCGGCTCAGCCTACGGCGGGGCGGCGCATGCGCCGTCGTGAGGTCAGGCGCCGGGCGGCCGGTGGGCCAGGCTGTCGGGATACCCGCCGCGGGTGAGTAATTGCGCGGCGCCGTCGCGTAGGGCCGCCGCGGCGATTCCCAGCGAACCCGGACCCACTGAGACCCGAGCCACGCCCAGGCGAGCCAGTTCGTTCAGGGGGAGTGCCTTCGGCGACACGATCAGTGAAAGCCGCCCGTCGAAAGCGGCGACCAGGGCAGCAACGTCGTCAGCCCGGCCGGCTCCCGGCACGAAGACACAGTCGGCTCCGGCCTCGAGATAGGCGCGTCCGGCTTCGATCGTCCGCTCCAGGTTCTTCTCTCCGCGCAGGTACTCATCGGTGCGAGCGTTGATGACGAAGTGGATCCCGGCCGCGTCACCGGCGGCCCGCGCCGCGGCAACGGCCTCGGCGTGTTCATCGGCGGGGCGTAGCTGGTCCTCCAGGTTGCCACCGACCGCACCAGCAGCGATGGCCGCGGCGACGGTGGCACCGGCATCGCCGTAGCCGGCCTCGAGGTCCGCGGTCACCGGAAGGTCCACGACGGAGGCGATCAGCCGGATCGCGGCGATCATCTCTTCGACTGGGATCTGCTCACCGTCGGGGTACCCGTGGGCGTCCGCGATCGAGTGCGAAGCCGTGGCGATCGCCTGACAACCGGGCGTGGCAGCGACGACTCTGGCACTCCAGGCATCCCAGACGTTGACCAGGATCAGCGGATCACCTGAGCGGTGCGCTGCGAGTAGGGCATCGGCCTTGTCGGCGAGGAGACGGCTCACCCGGGCAACGCTACGTCGGCGGGCCGCAGCGCTGGGCGGTGCGCTGTATGCCGTCGATCACACTCGGCCAGGTCCACCGAGCCAGGTCATGGCCCATGCCGGCAACCTCGAGAAGTTCCGAACCCGGGACTGCCGCGGCCGTAGCCCGGCCACCGGAGGGCGCGATGATCCGGTCCCGGTCTCCGTGGATGACCAGTGCCGGCAGAGTCAGGGTGCTCAGGTCGGCTCGGCGGTCCCGCTCGTTGAGAATGGCCGCCAGCTGGCGACCGGAGTCCTCGCCAGAGCCGCGCCGCATCGACCGGCGCACAGCTACTCGCACGTCTTCATCGTCGTGCGCCGTACGGCTGATGGATCCGATCCGGCTGAATGAGGCGACCAGCCCCTCCACCGGATCCGTCGAGGGCGGCCGGATGAACTCGAGCAGCATTCGCTTGGCTACCGTGCCCGACCGGCCGTCTCCCGGTCGGCCCATGATCGAGACCAACGAGCGGGTACGGGCAGGGTGCCTGATCGCCACTTCCTGGGCGATCAACGAACCCAGCGACACGCCGACCACATGGGCCCCTTGCGGGGCCACATGCGCGATCAGCCCCGCAGTGTCATCGGCCATGTCACCCAGGCCGTACGTGGCGGTAGCCCGACGGCGCAGAAATCCCAGGGCAGACACGCCAGGACCCTGGACATGGGTGGATCGGCCGACGTCGCGATTGTCGAACCGCACCACCCGCATACCGCGCCGGACCAGTTCGCTGCAGAAGTCGTCACGCCACCAGACCATCTGCAGGCCCAGACCCATTATGAGCACGACGGTGTCGGGCGCAGCCGGGTCACCGATCGCTTCGTAGCACAAGGAGATGTCCCCGACTTGGCAGTACTGCTCGCCGGTGCTGGGCATGGCGGACTGCCCGAGTGTGGTCACGGCGAGCGTTCGCACAGCGGGCCGGCTGGGTTCACTGCGGTGCTGTCAGTGCACCCGGCCGTCGGACCACCGCGCGGATCATCCGCGAGGTAGGACGCCCCCAACCCCCAACCACCGCCGAAAGCAAGGGTCAGACGCGCTCAACCTCACCGCGGCCGGGGTCACCGCAGCCCGACAACGCCACGGGAGGCACGTCGTACCCCGATCGTTGCCGCCGCACTTCACCTACCACCGCAGTGCCTCGACCAAGCGGTCTACCTTGCCGCCACGGTCTCCGAGCGAGGGCGCAAGCACGATCCATGACCGGTCTGAGAAGTCCAGCCGCAACCGCGCGGTGTTGAGACCGCGGCGGGCCCGGACCGCTGCACTCACGTCCGAGCGGGACAGCGCACACCGGACCGTCAGCGCCGACCACGGCTGCGGCCGTACGGCCACCGCCCCGTTCGGAATGCTCCGTCCGCCGACCAGCACCCGCCGTTCGGTCACCACGAGATAGTGCTCGAGTCGGAGATCTGTGTACTCGTCGGTGCGCATCGCCGCGGCGACCCGTGCGGCGATCGAAAGCGGTTCGCCGCCGGCGACCCGGCCGGCGACCCACCGAGGAATATCGGGCAGGAAGCCGGAGAGCAGGTCTCCGATCACCCGCGACCTCTTGCGCCTGTGCGCCGGTCCGCCTGGGATTCCATAGCCGTCCAGCAACGCGACGTACTCCAGGGCGAGGATCGGTTCGGTCTGGCCCAGAAGCGCGAACGCCTGCCGGGCAACATCGGGGCTCGTCAACCGAAAAACACCTCGGCTTCGGCATACCGCTCTGCGGGCACCGTCTTGAGTTCGGCGGTGGCCTCGGCCAGCGGAACCCGCACGATCTCGGTGCCGCGCAGCGCGACCATCGCGCCCCAGTCCTGGCTGTGCACGGCATCGATCGCGCTCAACCCGAACCTGGTGGCCAGCACCCGGTCGAAAGCGGTCGGCGTGCCGCCGCGTTGCACGTGGCCCAGGACGACCGCCCGACTCTCCTTGCCGGTGCGCTGCTCGATCACATCGGCCAGGGCCGCCCCGACGCCGCCGAGGCGGACATGGCCGAAGTCGTCAACCACACCGGATCCGAGGACCAACCCGCCGTCTTTGGGCAGGGCGCCCTCGCTGACCACGAGAACGGGCGAGTATCCCGAGGCGAATCGGTGCTCTACATAGGCGACGACGGCCTCGATGTCGAACGGGTTCTCCGGGATCAGGATCACGTTCGCCCCGCCGGCCAGACCCGCGTGCAGCGCGATCCACCCGGCGTGACGACCCATCACCTCGACGACGAGCGCGCGGTGGTGGCTGTCACCGGTGGTGTGCAACCGGTCGATGGCCTCCATTGCCACGCCAACGGCGGTATCGAAGCCGAAGGTGTAGTCCGTGGCACCGAGGTCGTTGTCGATGGTCTTCGGCACCCCGACGACGTGCACGCCCGAGGCGGCCAGCTTGGTCGCAACCCCCAGGGTGTCCTCGCCGCCGACGGCCACCAGCGCGTCGATGTCTAGCCGTTCGAGCGTGGCCAACACCTTGCCCTCGCCGTCCTCGGTCTTGTACGGGTTCGTCCGGGACGTACCAAGGATCGTCCCGCCGCGCGGCAGGATGCCTCGGACGGCGTGCACGTCCAGGGTCATGGTGTCGCCCTCGATCGGCCCCCGCCAACCGTCCCGGAAACCCACGAAATCGTGGCCGTAGACCTCGACGCCTTTGCGGACGACGGCTCGGATCACGGCATTCAGCCCCGGGCAGTCCCCGCCCCCGGTGAGCACTCCGATTCGCATGAGGAGAGCCTAGGGCGTGGTCTCCAGCGCCTGCATGGCCTGCCAGCGAGCGAGGTTGTGCCGGGCGTCGGCCAGTGCGTCGTGGGCATCCGAACCGGCCGCGGGCAACTCCGGCTTGCCGAGATCGGCCCAGCGTTGGCGCAGTTCGAAGGTGAACCGGGGAACCGCACGGGGTAGTTCGGTCATCGGGCCCCACAGTTGGACCAGCGCGACGTGGTCGTAGGCGGCCAGCCAGGCCCAGAGTTCTACCTCTTCACCCGGACCGGTGAGGAAGGACAGCAGGTCATCGCGGATGCGGGCGCGCGAGCGCCAGGCCGGATCAGCCGGCGACGGGAGTTGGTCCAGCAC
>JACCQS010000443.1 GCA_013814015.1 Geodermatophilaceae bacterium
GCCCGCGCGGTGGCGTTGACCCTGCCTTGGAGGCGATCGGGAACGATGCGTTGGCGAAGTGCGAGCAGGTTGACGAACATCACGGTGGATGCCGCGCCCAGAACGGCCATCGCGGCGACTGCGACGCCCGGGTTCGGGGCAATGCCCAGTGCGCCGACGCTCAGTGCGTTGACCGGTAAGACGACCAGCACGATCGGACCCAACGGCCATCGCCGCCCAAGCCGGACGGACACGGCCGCGCCGAGGATGGTCCCGGCACCCTCGGCGGCGAACAGAAGGGACAAGGCGACCGTGTCAAGACCAAGCACGCGGGTGCCATAGACGATCAGCTGACCGATGACACCGCCCAGCATGAGGTTGAAGGTGAACAGCAGCAGCGCGATCGTTCGTAGGAGCCGGTGCGCCCAGACATAGCCGAAACCTTCGGCGATGTCGGCGAGGACTCCCTGCCGAGACTGGTCGTCGCGGCGGTCCTGCATCGGTCGGTGGATCGTAGCGATCAGGATCGCCGCAATCAGGAAGGTCACGGCGTCCGCGGCAAGCGCTGCGACCGGAGCATCGGTGACCGCGACGACCAGGCCAGCCAGCGGCGGACCGATCAGTGAGCACACCGACAGGCTTGCCTGCTGCAATGCGTTGGCTGGCACCAATTGCTCGGCGGCGACGATTTGGGGAATGGCCGAGAGCGTCGCAGCGCCGAAGACGACCGACGCGGAGCCGGCGAGGAAGCTGACTGCGTAGATCTGCCCGAGGGTGAGCCAGCCGAAAGCGGCAGCCGCCGGGATGCTGCCGATCAGCATCATCTCGGTGATCCGGGTTCCGATCATGATCTGGCGGCGGTCTGCGCGATCGATGAGAACTCCGGCGAACGGTCTCACCACGACGTACGGGAGGGTGCCGAAAGCCAGGCTCAGACCGGTCTGCAGGGCAGAGCCGGTGAGACCGAACACCAGCAGCGGGATCGCGAAGACACTGAAGAAGTCACCGAGTAAGGAGACGGCAGGGCCACCCAACCCTGACGAAGTCCCGGTTGCGCCATACAGAGCCCGCAGTGCCTTGACGGATACCCGTGTCAGCCTCCTCTCCGCGCCTTGGGCCGCGATGTGGCCTCCATCAGCCAGTAAGCTATTGCAACCTACTTGCAATAACTTGTGCGGCTGGGACTAGAGCAGCTGCTCCTCAGCGAGATTCAGTGTGTCTTCAGGAGGTCCAGATGGCGGCAGGCACGATCAGAGTCTCAGAGGCTCCGCGAATCGCCGGTCTACGGTTTCGCCGCTTCGTCGGCGACCGCGACCACCTGCACCTGCTGGAGATCACCAACCGCAGTTGGGACGAGGACTCGGTCGGTCATCTGCAGAACATGTCGGGGATCGAGAACGGTTACCGGCCGAGCGAGAGCTTCGACCCGCGGCGCGACGTCCTGTTCGCCGAGGTCGACGGAAGTCCGATCGCGTTCACACGGATCAAGAATGGCCGCCAACCCGATGGAGTCCGGTTGTACGACGTGTCCGGTGCTGTGCTGCCCGAATGGCGCCGAAGGGGGATCGGCTCGGCACTCCTGCGCGACGCAGTGGCCCGGCAGCGATCCGTGGGCTGGACGCACCCCTCGGATGTGCCGAAGCTCCTTCAGTCGTGCGTCATCGGCGGACAGCTCGGCGGCCGCGCCCTCGTGGAGGCTCACGGGTTCGCGCCGACTCCGAGCCTCGAGCTTCAGGACATGGTTCGGCCGACGCTGGGCGAGGCACCGGCTGCGCCGTTGCCACCGGAACTCGAGGTGCGCCCTGCCCGGCGGGAGCACATGCGCCAGATCTGGTCGCTGTTCCGTACCGCCACGCTCGATGGCCCTGGCGCTCTGGAAACGGGCGAAGCGGACTACCAGCGTTGGGCCTCATGGGGCTTCTGAGACCTGAGCCTGTGGCAGGTCGCTTGGTATGGCGAGGAACCCGTCGGCATGGTGCTCAACTTCCTTCGACCCGACGAGGACGAACACTTTGGGCGCCGCCGCGGGTATACGGAGTTCATCAATGTCGCCCGCGACTGGCGCCGGCGCGCGTTGCTCGCGCGCTGATCGTGCGCAGCCTCGCCGTCCTCAAGCAACGCGGGATGCAGGAAGCCGGCTTGGACGCCTACGTCGACAACCTGACCGGCGCACGGCAGCTGTACGAGAGCCTCGGCTACCAGGCGACCGGTTCGATCCGCTGCTACCGGCGACAGCTCTAGAGCGAACAGGTAACTCTTCCGACACGTGGGCCTGAGTGGTTTCATCTGACCGAAACACATCCAGGACCCGCCACGTAACACGCGACGGCGACCGTACGCGGAAGGCCCATGCGGGCCTGTTCAACTGCGGCCAACCGGCCGACGAAGTCAGGAGGATGCCTTGGTCAACACCGGGGACACTGCCTGGATCCTCACCAGCGCCGCGCTCGTGCTGCTGATGACCCCGGGCCTGGCGCTCTTCTACGGCGGCATGGTCCGTGCGAAGAGCGTGCTGAACATGATGATGATGAGCTTCGGAGCGCTGGCGCTGATCAGCGTTCTGTGGGTGCTCTATGGCTACTCGATGTCCTTCGGGAACGACGTGGGCGCGGGCCTGCTCGGGAACCCGACCGAGTTCCTCGGCCTCGAGGGGCTGATGGAGGACACCACCAGCGAAACCGGCGGCCTTCCGGTGATGGCATTCGTGGGTTTCCAGGCGGTCTTCGCGATCATCACCACCGCTCTGATCTCCGGCGCGATCGCCGAGCGCGCGAAATTTGGCGCCTGGATGGTATTCGTCGGCATCTGGGTCACGCTGGTGTACTTCCCGATCGCCCACTGGGTCTTCGACTTCACGCTGACCGATGGCGACGGCGTCGTCACCCACGTGGGCGGGTGGATCGCCAATAATCTGGGCGCGATCGACTTCGCCGGCGGTACGGCGGTGCACATCAACGCCGGGGCCGCGGGTCTGGCGCTGGCGCTGGTCCTGGGCAAGCGCACCGGCTTCGGTGGCGAGGCGATGCGACCGCACAACCTGCCTCTGGTCATGATCGGTGCCGGCCTGCTGTGGTTCGGCTGGTTCGGTTTCAACGCGGGCTCGGCCGTGGCGGCGAACAACACCGCCGCCGTCGCCTGGGTGAACACCTTCGTGGCAACCGGCGCCGCCTGCCTGGGCTGGTTGCTGGTCGAGAAGGTCCGCGACGGGCATTCCACGTCACTCGGGGGAGCCTCCGGCGTCGTCGCGGGTCTCGTCTCGATCACACCCGCCTGCTCGGCAGTCTCGCCGCTCGGTGCAATTCCGCTCGGCCTCGTCTCCGGGGTGCTCTGCGCACTGGCCGTCGGCCTGAAGTACCGGTTCAACTACGACGACTCACTGGACGTCGTGGGAGTACATCTGGTCGGCGGCTTGGTCGGCACGATCGGGCTCGGCTTCCTGGCCACCTCGGCGGCACCGGCCGGAGTCGACGGCTTGTTCTACGGCGGTGGAGCCGATCAACTCTGGCGCCAGGTGGTGGGTGCCCTGGCGGTTCTGGTCGCGAGCTTCGTGGCGACCTACATCATCGGCCTGCTCATCCAGAAGACCATGGGCTTCCGGCTCAGCGAGGACGACGAGCTCACGGGCATCGACAATGTGGTGCACGCCGAAACCGGCTACGACTTCAGCGCTCTCGGGGGTGGTGGCGGTTCGCATACTCAGGAAGATGCGTTGCCCAGCAGATCCACGCGAACAGCGAGAGCCGCCGAATCCGCGGCGCCTGCCGAACCGTCGTTGTTCGCGGAATCCCTGCCACACCGCAGTACGGAAGGTGCCTAGGCATGAGACTCGTCACTGCCATCATCAAGCCGTTCAAGCTCGAGGACGTCAAGACCGCCCTGGAGCTACACGGCGTCGAGGGACTGACCGTCAGCGAGGTTCAGGGCTACGGGCGTCAGCGCGGGCACACCGAGGTCTACCGCGGCGCGGAGTACCAGGTGGACTTCGTGCCCAAGGTGAAGATCGAGGTGTTGATCTCCGCTGAGCGTGCCGCTGCCGTCGTGGATGCCCTCGTCGAGGCCGCGCGAACAGGCCAGATCGGCGACGGAAAGGTCTGGGTGACCGACGTCGAACAGCTGGTCCGGGTGCGTACCGGCGAGAGGGGTCCAGACGCACTCTGACTCGGTCGCGGCGGCACTGAGTCGGCTCGAGCGCACTGCCCTGCTCGATCGATGGCTCGCACGCCTGCTGCCGAAACGAGCCGGTCTCGCTCTGGTCGCGGTGGGTGGGCTTGGTCGACGCGAGCCCGCTCCGTACGGTGATCTCGATCTGATCCTGGTTCACGACGAACTCGCTGACATTACGGCAGTGGCCGATGAGGTGTGGTATCCGATCTGGGATTCCGGTCTGCGCCTTGACCATTCGGTGCGGACCGTCGAGCAGTCGGTTCGGGTAGCCCAAGCTGATGCCATCGCGGCGTTAGGACTGCTGGATGTACGCCGGATCGCCGGAGACCAGGAACTGGCCGACCGGCTACGGCATGCCCTAGCCACGACGTGGCGGTCGAAGGCACGAAGATTGTTGCCATTGCTGCGCGAAGAGCGGATCCGGCGCGGGAAGCTGGCCGGAGATACCGCCTATCTCGTCGAACCCGATCTGAAGGAAGGTCGCGGGGGGACGCGGGATGTGCTGGTCCTGCAAGCTCTGGCCGCCGCCCAGCTCAGTGACCAGCCGAGTCCCGCAGTCGAGGCCGCCTACGGCACCCTGCTCGACGTACGGGACGCACTGCACCGAACCTCCAAGCGCCGCACCGACGTCCTGGTCCGCCAGGAGCAGATTCCGGTCATGCGGGAACTCGGGTTGCAGTCAGAAGACGACCTCCTGCGGTCGGTATCCGGCGCGGCGCGGACGATCGCCTTCGCGACCGCAGCCGGATGGCGCGGGGTCGAATCTGAACTCGGGAGCCGGCGCGGCGCAGGCACCGGGTCGTCAGGTCGTGGGAAGCCGGTCAGGAGCCCGCTGCTGGACGGGGTGGTCGCTCACGAGGGGGAGGTGACGCTGGCTCGCGGCGTCGACCCGTCCGATGACGCCGTACTACCGCTGCGGATCGCGGTTGCAGCGGCGGAGTCAGGGCTTGCGATCTCGCCGGCGACGATGGCCGTGCTCGTCGATCGGCATCAGCCGCTGCCAGACCCCTGGCCGCGCCCGGCCAGGTCGTGGTTCGTTCGGCTGCTGGCCGCCGGACGAGGGATCGTCGATGTCTTCGAGGCCTTTGACCAGTCCGGCTTGCTGTGTGAGTATCTCCCTGAATGGAAGCGCATTCGTGCTCTGCCGCAACGACATCCGGCGCATCTGTACACAGTGGACCGGCATCTGGTCGAGACGGCGGCGGTGGCCGCGGAGTTGACTCGCCGGGTGCGTCGTCCAGACCTCCTGTTGATCGGCGCCCTGCTGCATGACATCGGCAAGGGTGGCAGACACGACCACTGCCTCGAAGGTGCTGAGATCGCCGGGTCGGTCACGCGGCGAATGGGACTGGAGATCGCGGAGATCGCCACCGTCACGATGATGGTCGATCAGCATCTCCTCCTGCCGCACACGGCGCTGCGCCGGGACCCGTCGGATCCGGCGACCATCAGGCTGATCGCGAACCGGATCGGGGACCGGCTGGACCATCTCGGGCTGTTGCATGCCTTGGCCGAGGCAGATGCACGGGCCACCGGGCCGGGCGTCTGGTCGCCGTGGCGAGCCCACGTCATCGCTGACCTCGTGGGTCATGTCACTGCGGCGTTGTCGCCTGATGTTCCCACGACCACGCGCCCCGCGAAGGTGCCCGAGAGCGTGGATCAGTGGAAGGGCAGCGCACTGCGAGTGGGAATGCGCCCGGATCTCGACGGCTTCGAGGTGGTTGTCAATGCCGCCGACCAGACGGGGCTGCTCTCCCAGATCGCGGGAGTCCTGGCTCTGCACCAACTCGAGATTCGCCACGCGACGGTGTCCACCGTCAACGGCCACGTCCGCGACATCTTCTCCGTACGACCGCTGTTCGGTCGGCCTCCCGAGCCGAGCCTGCTTGCCGCAGACCTGCGCTCGAGCATCGCCGGCACCCTTCACGTGGCCGAGCGGCTGATCGCCCGCGAGCGCGCATACTTTCGCGCCTCGCGAGTTGTCCAGCCGACCGAAGTGATCTGGTACGACGGCGCCGCGACGCAGGCGACGGTTGTGGAGGTCCGTGCCGACGACCGGGCCGGACTCCTGTATCGGCTCACGTCTGTCTTCGAAGAAGCCGGCGTCGACGTCATTTCCGCGCGGGTGGAGACCTTCGGGGCCGACGCCATCGATGTCTTCTACCTGCCGACCCAGGCAACCCTCAGCGGCCAGGTTCGCCGCCGGCTCAGCCAGATGTTGCAGACTGCAGCGGACCGGCCATGACGGCGGGGGTTCGCGCCCTGCGTTCATGCAGTGCCAGCAGCGTTACCGACCCCAGCAGCAGCACGAAGCCGGTCCACTGGGATCCGTCCAGCGAGCCGCCCAGGAAGCTCACCCCGATGAGGGCGGCGGTCATCGGAAAGGCGAGTTCCCCCAGGGTGGCTCGCGCGGCGGCGGTACCAGCCAGGCCGCGGTAGTACAGAGCGAGCCCGAGCAGTCCCGGGATGAGCGCGAGCAGGACCAGACCCGGGACGTCGGCCGCCGCCGGCAGCAGCGGGTCGCCCAGGGTCAGCACGATCACGAATGAGGCGATCAGTCCGAAGAGGAACCTGAGCATGGTGACGTGCCGGGTCGCCATCGCTGTCGCGGCGTACCGGCCGAGCACCGTTCCGCCAGCCCACAGAGTCGCCGCCCCGACCGCCAGCAGGGCTGCCTGCGCCTGACTGAGCGCGATGCCCAGTGGGTCGGCGAAGCTCAGCAGCCAGGCGCCGATCAGGATGGGCACGAGGAACAGCGGGAAACGAGCCGTGACCCGCTCACCGAGCAGTACCGCGGCACCGGCAATGGCAATCACCGGCTGAAGCTTCTGCAGCACCAGCGGCGTGACCGGATCCCCGAGCGCGAACGCCGCCGTGAACAGCGTGGTGGCCACCGCGGAGGCGCCGATCCCGATGGCAAGGATTGCCAGTTGGACCCGCCGCGGAGCGGCCGCGAAGGCACGCACCGCACCGGGCAGCCAAGGCAGGATCAGGAGGCAGATGATGGCGTGCTCGGCGAACACGATCGTGCTCGGCTCGAGATCACTGACCAGGGGGACCCGCAACAGCCCGTCGGTTCCCCACAGGGCAGCGGCCAGGATGACCAGCCACAGGCGGTCCTTGCGCCGGGGTGCATCGGCAGTGGGCCGAACGTGCGAGGAAGAGGTGCCGGTTGTCATCGGCCAAGTCTGTCCCAACGGCAAGCGACACGCCGACGGAGGTGGCCGGCGATGTCACCGGTCTGTGCGACCGTGACCGCAAGCGACGTGAGGAACTCCTGCGGAAGGAGGTTCGAGATGGGATCAGGCATCGCCGAACTAGCCCCGGCGGCGAGCATCGCCAGCTCGGCCTGCCGCAACTGCGCTGGACGAACCACGTTCGAGCAGCCACCCTGCCCCGACGGTCACGGTCAGGACTGCCCGGAGTGGTACTGCACCGAATGCGGCGCGGCCACCATCGTCGGTCGACACAGCGGCCGACGATGGCGCAAGGCGTGAGGCAGCGGTCCGCCACGTTATTGCCGTTCAGCCTCGGGCCGACCGGGCCACCCACAGCGGGACGGTGGCGCCGAAGCCGTGTCCACTACCCACACCCTGGCTCCACCAACTCGTCGAGGTGTAGATGACCGGATAACGCCGGTCAACGCGTGGTAGGTGTCGTGGAAGTCCCGAATCCATGCCGTCATCGCAGTGCGACTCTTGCCGTAACACGTGGACC
>JACCQS010000446.1 GCA_013814015.1 Geodermatophilaceae bacterium
CAGCAGATCCACGGCGAGCATCGCGGCGAACAGGCCGACAAAGCCGAGCAGGAGCACGACGTACGGAGTCACTAGGTCACCAGTCACTAGGTCACCAGTCATCGAGTTCCCAGCCACCGCCCGACACCCAGCCACGCAAGGTAGCCGAAGAGCCGGCCGGGATAGGTGTCCAGGACCGGGTCGAGCAGCAGACTCAGAGTGGGGTGCGCGCTGTCGTTCCCCCAGAACACGGCGATCAGCTCCCAAGCAACGAGTAGCAGGGCCAGCACCAGCCAGGGAAGGACTGATCGGCGCGGGCATACCGCCCGCGGCGGCCGTACCCGCGGCCGCACCGCAACGGTGGTCAGGACCGCTCCGGCCATGAGGACAGCGATCACGGCTGGCACAGTGAGCGGGCGGCAGAGCGCGGCCAGCGCGGCGTAGGCCAGGATCAGCGCATCCCACCTGTCAAACCGCTTGGCCCGAGCCGGTATCGGCCACGCGCTCATCCCAGCTCCTGGCGGATCCACCGATCCAGGATGTCCCGCGACACCCCAGACCGGCTACCACGCCCGGCCGCGCACAGCAGCGCATCCCCCCATTCCCCGGACGTTCACGCCGCAGCCGCCTCCTGTTACTTCCGGCGGCCTACGTTGCGGCCATGTCTCGTGACCGTCGCCGCCACGTCCGGGCCACCGCCACCATCGTCGCAACTGCTGGACTGCTGGCATCTACGGTCGACTCCCCGGCTTCGGCTGCGCCATCCATCGACCGGATCTCCCTGATCGCCATTGGCACCTAGGCCAGCGGCGTGTTCGGCGCCAGCGCCGCCGAGATCGTGGCGCACGACCCCGTCTCGCAGCGGTTGTTCGTGGTCAACGCCGATGCGGGTCTGGTGGACGTCCTCGATATCGCCGACCCGACCAACCCCGAACTGATCGACACGATCGTTGCAGCCGGCTCGGTCAACAGTGTCGATGTGCACGACGGTGCCGTGGCGGTCGTCTCGCAGGCCGACCCTGCGCAGGATCCCGGATTCGTCGAACTGTTCGATGCCGACGGCAATCGGTTGTCCAGCGTCCAGGTCGGTGCGCTACCCGACATGCTGACCTTTACTCCCGACGGCACGAAGATCGTGGTTGCCAACGAGGGCGAGCCGGCCGGCTACTGCGAGGGAGATGCCGGTGACCCCGAGGGGTCGGTGAGCACCATCGACGTCTCCGGTGGCGCGGAGAATGTGACTCAGGACGACGTCCGCACCGCCGGCTTCACGGCGCTCAACGGTCGGGCCGATGCGCTGCGTGCTGCCGGCGTGCGCATCTTCGGCCCGGGTGCCACTGTCGCCCAGGATCTCGAGCCCGAGTACGTGGCCGTCGAGGCCGCCTCGGCCACGGCGTGGGTATCGCTGCAGGAGAACAACGCCTTCGCCGTCATCGACCTCGCAAGTGCCACCGTCACCGACATCATCCCGCTCGGATACAAGGACCACTCGGTTACGCGCAATGGCCTGGATGCCAGCGACGAAGACGGCGGGGTCAACATCAGGTCCTGGCCGGTTCAGGGCATGTACCTGCCCGACGGCATCGATACCTACGAGAGCTCCGGCAGCACCTTCATCGTCGCCGCAAACGAGGGGGATGCCCGCGACTACGAATGCTTCTCCGAGGAGACCCGGATCGGCGATCTCGTTCTCGATCGGGACGTTTTCCGATTCCCGGCCTGCTGCA
Organism: Geodermatophilaceae bacterium; assembly: GCA_013814015.1. Taxonomy (GTDB): domain Bacteria; phylum Actinomycetota; class Actinomycetes; order Mycobacteriales; family Geodermatophilaceae; genus JACCQS01. The sequence goes on from JACCQS010000446.1 coordinate 1,707, forward strand.
ACGCGACGACCGACTCGGTCGGCTCCGTACGACGACGGCGTTTCCCACCGTCGAGCCTGCGACGGATCTGTACTGCTTCGGTGCCCGGTCGTTCTCCATCCGGGACGAGGCCGGAAACCTCGTCTACGACAGCGGCAACGACTTCGAGCGGATCACCGCGGCGGCAGACCCGGAGAACTTCAACTCGACCAACGACGAGCACGGCAGCTTCGACAGTCGCAGCGACGACAAGGGTTCCGAGCCGGAGGGCGTCGAGATCGGCCGGGCCTTCGGTTCCACGTACGCCTTCATCGGGCTCGAGCGCGTCGGCGGCATCATGGTCTACAACATCGACTCCCCATCCGAAGCTCAGTTCGTGGACTACGTCAACAACCGGGACTTCGATGGGGACGCCGAGGCCGGCACGGCCGGAGACCTCGAACCGGAGGGCATCACGTTCATCTCCGCGGCCGACAGCCCGATCCGATTCCCATTGCTCGCCGTGGCCAACGAGGTCAGCGGCACCACGACGATCTACAAGGTTCTGCCCGCACTCGTTCGGTAACCGCCGGATCGCTCACCCCTCCTACTCGGTTCCGGCGGGGCGCCTGGCAGTCAGGTGCCGAGGTCCTCGGTGTACACCTCGTCGTAGTCCCGGCGCTCGACGTCGAGGTCCAAGCCGGGAGCCTCGATCGTCACGTGCGACATGGCCTTTGTCGGCACTGCTCCATGCCAGTGCCAGCCACCCGGTGGACTGGTGATCACGTCTCCCGCGTACGCACCCCGGCCGGGAAGTGAACGGCCTTGGAGCCCAACCCCTCCAAGGCGCAGGGCAGGGGCTGCACCCGGACCTGCTCGGGGTCGTTGAACAACGCCTGCAGCTTCTCCGGGGGTGGGTTTCCTTGGCTGACGTCAACGGTTGCGAACTCGTCGATGGCTTGGCCTCCGGGAGGCTGCGGTCAGGCGGCTGCCGGTCCCGGTCGGGCGCAGTTCCGACCGAAGCACCGCTGGATCGTCAACCGGACCACCTGGGTGTCGTGGTCGCTGGCTTGGTCGGCGAACTCCGCGTTGACGTGCACGACGTCATAGACATAGCCGGGTCGGCCGAACCTGCCCTGCAACAGCGACGGTGAGAGCAGCGTGTGGTCCAGCGCCTGCGAGTTGCCCTCGAAGACGTAGGTGTACTGCTCGTTGACCGGCAACCGGGAGATCAGGTTGGTCAGGCTGCCCGTCGACTCCAGGATCCGCATGGTCTCGGAGAACTGGAAGTCGTTGATGTCGCCCAACACCACCACCCGAGCTTCGGGGTCGCTGGCAATGAGGTCGTCGGCGAAGGAACGGACGAGTTCGGCCTGCTGGTGGCGCTGGTTCTCGGAGCTGCGAACCGGAGGCTGGTTCGCCCCGAACAGGGCCTGGTCGCCGCCCTTGGAGTTGAAGTGGTTGGCGACGATGAACAGCGTCTGTCCACGGTAGGTGAACTCGCCGGCCAGCGGCTTGCGGCTGTCTTCCCAGGCCGGGTCGTTGGGCTCGATCCGACCGGGCGAGATGCTCAGCGCGGTCCTGCCGTTGATCTCGGTGACCTGCACCGGCGTGGTCGCATCCCCGCCCGGCCGGTCGACGAATGCCAGCCCCCGGTCGGTGCGGAAAAGGAAGCCGACCCGGATGTTGCCGCCCGGCTGCCCACCATCCTGGTCATCGACCGGGTTGATCTGGCGGTAGTCGTAGGTCGGGCCGCCAGCCGCAGCGATCGCGGCGATAAACGCTTCGAATGTCGCCGATGCGTCGGTCACGACTGAGTTCGTCGGGCCGTCGTTGTCCTGGATCTCCTCCAGCGCCACCACGTCGGGAGAGCGCATGTTGTCGACCACGATCGAGGCGAGCTGTGCGAACTTCTCCGGAGGATTCGTGGCGGCCAGGTTCTCCACGTTCATGGTGGCCACGGCGAGCTGGTTGGCGGTTGGGGCGGCCGTCACCTCGCGCTGCAGTCCACCGGAAGCCACCGCTGGCGCTGCGGTGACCAGGAACTTGAAGTTGTTAAAACTGTAGTCCAGCACCCCGAAATTGGCCCCGGGCAGGGTGTCGCGGACGTTGGCCGCCGGCATCTTGCCGGAAGCGATCAGGGCGTCGTCGAGGATGATCCGCTCGGGGTTGAAGTCGTTGGGCCGGATGATGATGCCGCCCCGGTTGGTTCGCGGACCCGCGCCCGCGGTCACGACCGGGATCTCGCCGAAGCCGCTGGTCGGCCCGACCACCTGGGCGTCGTTGACCTGGACCAGCATCCCCTCGAGGGACTCGTAGAAGTCGATCCCGTCGGTCCGTGGGTCGAAGCTGGTGAACTGGTCGTCCTCGATCACCACGGTCGGCGGGGTACGCCCGCCCGGGCCGATCACGGTAGGAGCGATCGGTGTGGCAGCCGGGTCGACCTCGGTCACCGTCGGGCTGACCAACTCGGTGGTCGTCAAGCTGCCGGAGAAGCCGAACTCGTCCACCGTGCCGTCGACGAGCACGCTCTCGCCCACTGCGAGGCCGGCCGGCGGAGTACCGAACACCAGGATTCCCTCGCTGGTTTCCGGGTCAGCGTCCGGCGCGGGGTCCTGCATGTAGAAACGGTTGCTCGCGACCACGGTCACGACGCCGGGCACATCGACCACCCGCTCGCCGTCGTACGGCGAGGTGTGCGTCGCCCCCTGGATGTCGTGGATGAACAGCCCTTCGGTGCCGCCCGGCGGTGGCTCCGAAGCGCAGCCCCCGGTACCGCACGGCGTCGGGGCGCCCACAGTGAAGTCTTCGAGATTGTTGTCGGTGTCGGTTGTCACCGGGTCGCGCGACGCCGACGTGGTGTTGGACAAGGCGGCAGTAGGAGCCGTCTCGAAGTCATTCGCCGTGCCGTAGCCGACGAAGTCGCGTACGCCGGCAGCCGTGTCGCAGTCCGCAGCGCAGGTGAGCGGGGTCACGTTTTTGACCAGCGCCACCTTGCCGGCAGTCCCGCTCATGGCAATGTCGTCCGTGACATCTGGAGTCGGCAGGTCCACAGTGCCGCCGGTGCCGGCCGCCTCCTGGATCAGGTAACTCGTACCGGGTGGGATGCTGCCGGTCAGCGGGGTGACTGCGGTCGCGGCCCACGTTGTGCCGCCCGACGACGAGTACTGCACGGACCAACCCGTCACGTCGACCTCGGCGGTGCCACGGTTGTACAGCTCGATGAAGTCCTGCTTCAGGGTGGCGCCGGAGTTGCCGCCGCCGCCGAACACCTCGCTGATCACGATGTCGTCAGACACCGCCTGAGCCGGGCCGGCTAGGGCCAGGCCGGTGAGGGACAGTGCGGCCACCGTTGCGGCGGTCAGGGTGGCGCGGGCGCGATTGAGCACGGGGAAGTCTCCTCGGACGGCGTTGTTCGATGGACGGCGCTGTTCGGCCTCGTAGTTACTACCAGTTGCGACGGACATACTCAATGAACAGGGCATGTTCGGCCCATGAACGCGGTCGGGCGACATTCGTAGGTCAGCTGGTCGGCCGGATTCACCCAGGCGTACGCCGGGCGCTCACCTTCGCGGGCTAACTTCCGCACCGTGAGCGGCGAGGGTCTGCGGATTCTCGGGGTCGTCCTGCTGGCCTGCAGCGTGCTCACCGGGCTCGGCTTCCTGCTCAAGTCGTCCTGCACGGGCGACTACGATGACAACCGAAACAGTTACTTGTGCGTCAAAGACATCGAGGTGCTCTCCCAATGCGCGGAGCTGGGCGCCTGGACCGGCGTGACGAATCTGGTGGCCGCGACGAGCAACGCTCCGCCGACCTGCTCACCGAGCTCTATGTGGCTCACTACACGCGGAGCTTCGCCGCAGTTCACAGGCCGTTGGACGGCTCTCTGGAAAGCCGCTGGCTAGCCAGGCATCGGGCCATATTGGGGACGGCAGTGGGGTACCCACGGTCCGGGGTCGTACCTTCCGCCTCGGCTAGTCCGCGTGCCCGACGATGTTGACCACGATGCCGTGGGGATCTCGGACGAAGAACCGTCGTACGCCCCAGGGCTCGTGGGTGAGTGGGTGGACAATCTCGTAACCGCGGCGTTGTGCCTCCGCATAGGCGGCATCGACGTCGCCCACGTGGACACTGAGCAACGACTGCTCAGGTCCGGTGGCGTCGCCGGAGACGAGGCTCACCTGCACACTCGGGTTCGTCGGTGATCGGAAGCTGGCGATCCACCCCATGTCAAACTCTTTCCGAAGACCGAGGAACTCCTCGTAGAAGTCGTGACCGGTGGTCGCGTTGTCGACGTTGAGGTTCGGCACGATGCGGCGGAGAATCATCGCGTCGCCCCTGGGGTTAGTGGTCGCTGAATCCCCTATCCTGCCCATCGCGCGCACCAGGTCAAGCGTTGACGACCGTGCTGCCCTCGTCTCGGCAGAGACAGAACGGGCGTCCGGCTGGGTCGAAGAGCACGCGGACGTTCTGATGTGGTTGGTCAATCGCAACCGTCGCTCCGAGGGCGAGAGCCTCAGCGACCGCGGAATCGAGATCGCCAACCTGGAAATCGAAGTGCATCATCGGACGCTGTTCCCCGTCCGCGGGTGGCCAGACGGGGGCCTGGTAGTCGGTTGCCTGCTGGAACACGATGTAGATGGACCCTTGAGGCGCGGCGAGGATGGCCGTTCCTGGTTCTTCGTGACCGATGGGCCAATCGAGCAGCTGGGAGTAGAACCTCGCTAAAGCC